>CAZCZX010000055.1:13255-14892 GCA_964503095.1 uncultured Sangeribacter sp. | reverse complement strand
AAAGCCAAAGACCTTTCAAAATAATGATAAATTATAAATGATGAATGATAAGTTATTATATTAAATGGATTAAGAAGATGTCGATTTTTGAAATCGGCATCTTTTTTTACAATTTAGGGGGGAGATAATTGCTAATTCGCGGAGTTTTCATTAACTTTGCAGTAGTAATTTTGAATTTTGAATTTAGAATAATTCAGAGAATTCTGATAACTCTGATTCAGAAAAGTATGACAATTGATTAAATTATGAATAAAATAGCAAGATATTTCGCAGCGGCTGCTTCAATCGCAGCAATCGCAATCGCCGGAGGATGTGGCGAAAAGGGTTTTAAAATCGAAGGACAACTCGCTGATGGCGATAACGAAAAGATTCTTCTCGAAAAGGCGGATTTTGCCGGCTACTGGACTATCGTAGACTCTACAAGAACTGACAGCAAAGGAAAGTTCTCATTCTCCCAGCCACAACAAGGGGGCCCGGAAATCTTCCGTCTCTCCCTCGATGACAAATATATCTATCTCCCGGTAGACTCTACAGAAACACTCACAGTTTCGACTTCGAAAAACGGTTTTGGACATGATTTCACAGTCTCAGGTTCGGAACAGGCTCAACGCATGGCTCAGTTTGACAAAGATCTCATCGCATTCCTGCCATATATCAACAATGCAGACTCTCTGAAAGGCTTCAAAAAACGAATTTACAATGAGTATATGCACGAAAGCAAGGGCAACGTAATGTCTTACTACATACTCACAAAGACTATTGGCAATCAACCTCTCTTCGACCCAACAACTGAAGATTACCGCTACATAGCGGCAGTGGCCAACAACTACAATCACTACCGTCCTAATGACGCACACACCCCATTCTTGCTCAATCTCGCACAAGCAGCCCAACGCCATCATAATGACTTAAAGGGAGTACACAAAGTGATAGATGCTGAAGAAATCACGATGCTTGAAATTGCCCTCAATGATGAAAACGGGAAAGAGAGAAAACTCTCAGAATTGGTTGGCAAGGGTAAACCTGTAGTGGTTGCTTTCACTTTGATGCGCGACGGCGCCACACCTGAAATCAACCGTCAACTTGCCGAACTTTACAAAGCCGGACGCGTTGAAATATACAATGTAAGTCCCGACCAGGATCAATACGGATGGCACGAATCAGCCGCCAATCTTCCTTGGGTAACGGTTCTGGATCCTTCAGCCGGTCAGGACAAAGTATTTGTTCAATACAATGTAGGCCAACTCCCTACTTTCTTCATCTACAATGCTAAGGGAGAACTCTCAGCACGTTGTGCTTCTGTAAGCGAAATAAAAGAGAATCTCTGATATGGACTGGAAAGATGCCCTTGCTTCACTCTCAGGGCTCCCCGAAGGCGAAGAGCCCCAAAGACCGGAAACTGACAACAAGTCAACAGGTAAAACCGAAAAACCGAATGCACAAACAACTCCCCTTCATGTCTTGATAGAGAAAAAAGGACGTGGAGGGAAGACTGCCACTATCATTGAAGGATTCGAGATCTCTGATGATGAGATTGATGAAATAGCCCGCACATTGCGCAAGAAACTCGGCACCGGGGGAAGCGCACGCGGCGGGGAAATTCTCATTCAGGGAGATAGGAAAGCGGATGTGATGAC
>CAZCZX010000055.1:0-13155 GCA_964503095.1 uncultured Sangeribacter sp. | reverse complement strand
GATTTATCATTTATCATTTATAATTCATCTTTAGAGTAAGTGCTTCAATTACAGAGAGCTTCAGCTGGGTCAGGAAAGACTTATACCCTGGCTAAAAAGTTTATCGAATATTATATCTCATATAAGGATGATGCTGGAGGGCGTCGTCTGAAATCTCCACGCGAACTTCGCGATTCACTTCAGCATATTCTCGCTATCACTTTTACCAACAAAGCGACTAATGAGATGAAGCTCCGGATCGTAGACAAGCTGAATGCTCTCGCCTCATGGACTCCGGATATTCCATTGAAAGATGTGGATTATCTCAAAGATTTCATAAAAGAATTTAAGGCCACACCTGAAGAAATCGCTGCTTTATGCAGACATGCACTGAAAATCCTTCTTACAGACTACGGAGATTTCAAAGTCTCTACAATTGACTCTTTTTTCCAGACAGTGCTACGCACTTTTGCCTATGAAGCAGATCTTGACGACACTTATCAGCTTGAACTCGACTCAAGCTATGTGTCGCAAATGGGACTTGACACTACTCTTGATATAGTAGACAGCGACAAACAATCTGATCAAGATTCCGCCTGGATAGAATCCATGATGGAAAGCAAAGCCTCAATGGGCAAAGGATGGAATATTTTTCAAAGAAACGAAAGCAGATATAGTGTATATGGTGAAATCCTAAACGCCAGCAGAAACCTCGCTAAAGAAAATTTCAAGGAAATCAGAGAAAGTCTGGATGCTTATTTCCAGGAATATCCCGACTTCTACCATACCTTCCACCAACTCACGAGACACTATGAGAAAGGACCTCGCGAGGCATTCGAAAAAATGAGAAAAGCCGCCCGCGATGTGTGGAATGCTTTCAAAGAAGCCGGGCTTGACATGGATGCCACAGCCGGGACTTATTTGGCCTCAAGAGTAAAAAACATGGCTGCAGAATGGACCTGGGATTTTCCAGCCAAAGAATTCAAAATACCCAAATTCACACGCAAGGGACCGACTGCCCGCGTATTTCACCCTCAGAAAGAGAACCCATACCTCGGCACTCAGGTAGAAGACAGAATTGAGGAGTTGGCTATCAAAATGTATGAATGTTTCGAAGAGTGGCATAAGGAGGTCGCATCTGAAAAAATGATAAGATGGCGCATCTACCGCACCACGATGCCCTATATGGGATTGCTCCAGAGCGTCCGGAATAATTCACGCCTTTTTCTTACCGACAGCAACACCGTAGAACTTGCCGAGACAAATTCCATCCTCAACCGCATCATTGGAGATAATGATGCCCCATTCGTCTATGAGAGGCTTGGCAGCAGATTGGAACATTTTCTCATCGATGAGTTTCAAGACACCAGCAACCTTCAATGGCGAAACCTACGGCCTCTTCTTCTCGAAAGCGAAGGGAAAGGCAACGACAATCTCATCATCGGGGATGCGAAGCAGAGCATCTACCGATTCCGAAATGCCGACCCAAGCCTGATTATTGAGAAAGTGCCACAAGAATTTTCTGCCACTTGCAGGGAATGCGGAAACTCTCCTGCCGAAAACACCAACTGGCGAAGCAGCCAAAGGATAGTGAAATTCAACAATCTGTTTTTCCGTTTCTTTTCAAAAGAACTTGGAGAAAGAATGGAGAACCTTTACTCCAACACTGTCCAACCGGCATCCCATACCAAAGATATTGGCTATGTAAAGATACAGATATTCAAGCCTGAAAATTCCGACGACGACATTCCGGCTCATTTCGACGATATTCCGGAACTAATTGCCGATATGCTCAGCCGCGGCTATAGGATGAGCGAGATTGCAGTGCTTGTCGATACTCACGAACAGGGAGTAAAGATAATCGAAAGCATCATGAACTACAATCTACAACCAGACACTGAACAGAAAATCAGTTTCATAAGCGCCGACTCCCTTCAAGCCGGAGAGTCGCCTGCTGTGCAGAGCGTAGTGTCTATACTCGAATCCATAAGCAACGGCACACACGCCGAGCTTAACCCTAAGGAAACGAGAAAGCAAAAGGGTGCAGGAGACTGGAGTAAAATCAAGGCAGACTTCTGTTTCTTTGCCATGAATCATCCGGAAATGGAACTTTCCGAACTTTTAAATAGATTTTTGGAAGGAGAATATGACCCGGATTCCATTACTACTATGCTCGAGGAAATGAGCACAACAGTTCTCCCCGCGCTCATAGAAAACATAATTCAGAATTTCATTCCAGAGCCTACACGGAAGTCGGAGGCCGCATTCCTTGCTGCTCTTCAAGACATGGTGCTGGAGTTTTGCGAAGGTCACACTGCCGACATTGCATCTTTCCTGCAATGGTGGAACAAAAAAGGTCGGTTCCGTTCCATTTCTTCACCAGAGGAAACGGATGCCGTCAATATAATGACGGTCCACAAGTCAAAAGGTCTCGAATTCAGATGCGTCATTGTGCCATATTCGAAACAGACCACCAAGCCAAAGTCGACAATGCAACGTGAATGGCTATGGGTAAGGCCCGACCTTTCAGATGCAGAAGGAATCCCACAAATACCGTGGATTCCTGTCTGGAGCGACCGAGCTCTTGAAAATACAAAACATGCTGACATCTACCTGAAGTATCTTGATGAATATATGTCAGACAAGGTGAATATGGCTTATGTGGCATATACTCGTGCTGTAGACGAATTATATATTTATTCCCCATTAGACATTAAAGAGAATGGGGCTGTCTCCGACACCGATCGCATAGGCGCATTCCTCTGGGACTGTGGTGTAGACGCTGAGAATGTCATAGCCGATCTTACTTCGCAATATCCGGAAATTTCTAAATATATTCCTTCTGCTGATGAGATTGAAGTAGATGAAGCCACCCATTCTTGGAGTATCGGCCAACCTCTAACCAGTGATGAAATCTTAGATGGAAGAAAGAAAAAGGAGGGAGTGGCTGAAAATATTACTGTAAAAGACTATCGCTGCGGGGAAATAATCCCGGCTTTAAAATACTCCGACCCCTCAAGTCCAGACTCCAGCATGCTCCCTTCTGAAGATGATGCTTTGGAAGAGATGCTGCCAGAAGACATACGGCAATATGGAGAACTCATGCACTCCATCATGGAGAATATTAAAACTCCAAGGGATATCGACAAGGCATTATTGAAAGCAAAAGCATCCGGACATATCAACCTCGGAGAGATGAATAAATTCAGGATTGAGATAGCAGATGCAATCGAAAGTGTCAAGGAGCATGGATGGTTTGACGACAAACTGAAGGTGATCAATGAGCGGGGAATCCTCAACAAGGGAATATTAGGACGACCTGACAGGCTTATGATCAGACCGGATGGAACTGCCATTATAGTAGACTATAAATTTGGAGAGCACAGGAACGACGAAAAATATTCCAGTCAGGTGCAAGACTATAGGGATGCAGTGCTGCGCGCAAGACTCGCAAAAAAATGTGAGGCCTACATATGGTATGTAAGCCTCAGAAAAGTATTCGAAGTATGTTGATATGTCAATTTGTCAAATTGTCAAGAACGACTGCCGACACATCTAAGTCCAAAGGCGATAACGACGAGGAAGCAGATCAGAGGAAGGATGAAGGAGAGATTGACTGCTGGGAATCCGGCAATCTCTCCACAATCGATAATCTTCGCCTGAACAGGCGGAAGCACCGACCCGCCAAGAATAGCCATTATCAGACCGGCAGCCCCAAACTTCGCGTCATCGCCCATGCCATCAAGGGCTATACCATATATTGTAGGGAACATCAGCGACATGCAAGCTGAAACCCCAACAAGGCAATAAAGCCCCATTATGTCTTGGAAGAATATCACTCCGAAAGTGAGCAACGCCCCTACAGCAGCGAATATTGCCAAGAGTCGTCCGGCATTTATAAAGCGCAACAAATATGTGCAGATAAATCGGCTACCACAGAATATTGCCATCGCAATGATGTTGTATTTTTGCGAAAGCACTTCTGCACTCTTCTCATCAAGACCTTCTATCATAAAAATACGAGTGCCATATTGGATTATGAATGTCCAGCACATGATTTGCGCCCCGACATAAAAGAACTGCGCAATCACACCTTCACGATATCGTGACTTAGAGAATATCCTCTTCAAAGTAGGAAAGAAATCGATGGAATGCGACTTATCTCCATTCTTTGGCATCCTCACGATGGCAATCACCACAAACATAAGAACCACTACTATCCCGATAAAAATATAAGGAGTGATTAGGGTAAGCAAATCAGCATCTCTCACAGCCTCGAATTCCGCATCGCTAAGTTGCGCGCGGGCTTCAGTCTCAAGAGGATTAAGTTTTGCCTGAATGAAATTCATTGCCACCCACATTCCAAACAACGAGCCGACCGGATTAAACGATTGAGCCATATTAAGCCGGCGAGTGGCTGTCTCCTCCGGACCCATCGAAAGAATGTAGGGATTACAACTCGTCTCAAGGAAAGAGAGACCGCACGTAAGGATAAAATAAGCAATCAAAAATGGATAATAACTGCCTGTCAGCATAGCCGGATAGAACAAAAATGCACCGCAAGCATACAATCCGAGTCCGAGAAGGACTCCAGCCTTATAAGAGAAACGGCGAATAAAAATGGCAGCCGGAAATGCCATGGCAAAATAGCCTCCGTAGAATGCCACCTGCACAAGAGTGCCATCTGTGACACTCATCCGAAAAATCTTTGAGAATGCCTTCACCATCGGATTGGTGATATCATTGGCAAAACCCCATAGGGCAAAACAACTCGTGATTAAAATAAACGGCACAAGATAGTTGACACCGTTCATACTGAATAGTGATTGTGATTGATTGTGATCTTTCATGATATTATATGGAAAAAAAGAAAGCCTGCAGTGTGAACATACTGCAGGCTCTTCAAGTATTAATTAGTCACGGTTTCCACCGAATATACGAAGTATGAAGAGGAAGAGGTTGATGAAGTCAAGATATAGATTCATCGCGCCCATCGTAGCGAGTTTGTCGGCGAGAGAGGGTTCAAGATTTGCGGCTGCCAACTGCTTCACTTGTTGAGTGTCCCATGCTGTGAGCCCTGTAAAGATAAGCACACCGATGATAGAGATGACATAATCCATTGTGCCACTCTTTAGGAAGATATTGACTACCATTGCAATGATCAGTCCGAAAAGAGCCATCATCAGGAATGAACCCATCTTTGTGAGGTCTGACTTTGTGAAATAGCCATAGACCGACATTGCTCCGAAAGTTCCGGCAGTGATAAAGAATGTTGCCACGATGGCTGTCATCTTATAAGCCAAGAAGATACTGCTTAAAAACGTCCCCATCAACGCTGAATAGACAAGGAACAGAGCAAGCACTGTGCCGCTTGACATCTTCATCATGCGCACCGGGATAAGGATTGCCATTGCAAACATAGCAATGATAAGGCCCCAAAATACTATTTGGTTGCCAAATATGATGTGGATCATAGTTTGGCTTGAAGCCACGCCAAGGGCGCAGAAAGCCGACACAAGGAGTCCGATAAACATGCGGACATAGACACGCTTCATGACAGCATTAGTCTGGCGTGCCACTGCACTGCCTCCATAGTAGGGAGGAGGAGTCTGAGGATTATTGTAATCTGAATACATAATATTTAATTTTATTGTTTAGTTTTAGTTAGACCTATTGGACAAATTAGCCAAATTAGACTAATTCACTCCTTTTACACTTATTAGACAATGAAATGAGCCGTAAGGTTTAATCTTACATCCTTTCCGGCATTTCCATACCAAGGAGAGCAACCCCGGTCTTGAGTGTGCGAGCCACTACGTAGCTCAGAAGAAGACGCAACTTCCGGACAGCTTCGTTCTCTTCTTTCAGTATGCTGTAGTCGTGATAGAAGCGGTTGTATTCCTTGGCAAGTTCGAAGCAGTAGTTGGCAATTAGCGACGGACTATAGGTGCGACCAGCCTCTTTCACCACTTCAGGGAAGTCTGCCACCTTCTGTATAAGATCAGATTCCACTTCATTAGGAATGGCTGTTGGCATATAAAGAGGATCGAAATCATCTCCGGCACGGCGCAGCACTGACTGCACACGAGCATAAGTGTACTGCAGGAAAGGTCCGGTGTTACCATTGAAGTCGATTGACTCTTTCGGATTGAAAAGCATATTCTTGCGTGGGTCTACCTTGAGAAGGAAATACTTCAATGCACCCATACCAACTATGCGAGCCACTTCAGCACGCTCTTCTTCCGGCATATCGGCAAAGCGCTCAGCCCCTGTCTCAGCGGCGTCGGCAATCATCTTGTCGATGAGGTCGTCGGCATCCACTACAGTACCCTCTCGGCTCTTCATCTTCCCTTCGGGGAGTTCCACCATTCCATAAGAGAAGTGGGTGAGATCTTTTCCCCACTTGAATCCAAGTTTGTCAAGGAGCAATGAAAGCACTTGGAAATGATAGTTCTGCTCATTGCCCACCACATATATCATCTTGTCGATGGGGAAATCCTGATATCGGAGTTTTGCTGTGCCTATGTCCTGGGTCATATATACTGATGTGCCGTCGGCGCGGAGCAACAATTTATGGTCAAGGCCATCGGGGGTAAGGTCAGCCCAAACAGATCCATCCTCTTTCTTATACATAATCCCTTCGTCAAGGCCTTTAAGCACAAGGTCTTTACCCTGGAGATAAGTGTCACTTTCATAGTAGATTTTGTCGAAGCCTACACCGAGACGACGGTAAGTCTCGTCAAAACCGGCATATACCCATTCGTTCATCATCTTCCAAAGGTCGCGGACTTCCTTGTCGCCCGCTTCCCATTTGCGAAGCATTTCACGGGCCTCGAGCATGAGCGGAGATTTTGCCTTTGCCTCATCTTCTGAAAGATTTTCTTTTTCCATAAGCTCCTTCACCTCATCCTTGAAGTGCTTGTCGAAGAGCACGTAGAAGTCGCCAATCAAATGGTCGCCCTTCTTGCCTGTGGATTCCGGAGTGGCACCATCTCCCCATTTCTTCCATGCGAGCATTGACTTGCAGATATGAATGCCTCGGTCGTTGACAATATTTGTCTTTACTACCTTATGACCATTGGCTTCAAGTATTTTGGAGAGTGAATATCCAAGGAGATTATTGCGCACGTGGCCAAGATGAAGCGGCTTGTTGGTGTTAGGGCTGGAATATTCCACCATCACAAGGTCGGAGTTCTCATCAGCGTGACGGATACCAAATTCAGGATCCTCTGCAATGCTATGAAGAGTAGTAAGCCAGAATGTTGGATTGACAGAGATATTTAGGAATCCCTTCACAACATTGAATTTCTCAACGGCAGGCACATTTTCCACGAGCCACTCTCCTATTTCGGTAGCAGTGGCTTCAGGCGACTTGTGAGAAGCCTTCAGGAATGGGAAAGCCATTATAGTGAGGTTGCCTTCAAATTCTTTTTTCGTCTGCTGGGGCTGAATTTTATCAGCCGGGAAATCAAGGCCATAGAGCGACTTTACGGCATCGCTTACGCCTTGAGTGATTATTGATTCTATCTTCATTTTTCTAATTGTCAAATTCGTATGCAAATTTAACAATAAATACTGATATATACAAAAAAATCCGCAGGCTCTTTCTCATAAAGAGAAGGAGTCCTGCGAATTGATAGTTTGTTTTCCTATTCCTTTAGGATTTACTTGCCGAGGAGGTCAGCCGGTTTGAATTTAACCACCTTGCGGGCTTCAATCTGGATTTTTTCTTTAGTGCGTGGGTTGATACCTTCGCGAGCCGGCTTTTCTACCACTGCGAAAGTTCCGAAACCGATAAGCTGCACTTTGTCTTCATTGACAAGTGCCTGAGAGATTGATTCGAGCACTGCATTTACGGCTTTCTTTGAGTCTTCTTTTGTCAGACCAGCCTTTGCAGCCACCTCATTTACGAGATCTGTCTTGTTCATAATTCTAAATTTTGGTTGAGTTTATAATTATCTAACTTATTTTTTCGTTAAAAGTTTGATTTCAAGACGCAAATATAGTGTTAAAATTGTTAACATCAAACTTTTTAGAGAAAAAAATTAAAAAAAACTTTAAAAATAAGTGATTTTTCGCGTTTTTCACCATAAATCAAGACTAAATTTGTTAATTTTGCATTCTAAAACAGAAACACCTATTAATAGAACAGAAAATGTATAACGGCTCATCTTCCGGGGGATGGTGGCGCGCCATCCCACCAGTGACAAAAAACCTTATAATAATAAACATAATCGTATGGCTTGCAGAAGTCTTGGTGCCGGGCTTCTCCAAGACGCTCGTCGACCGACTTGGACTTCATCTGTTTGGCAGTTCTCTCTTCAATCCTGCCCAAATATTCACATATATGTTCATGCACGACCCACGCAGTCCGATGCACATACTTTTCAACATGTTCTCCCTTTGGATGTTTGGCAGAATATTGGAGCAAGTATGGGGTAGCAAACGTTTCCTTCTTTTCTATCTGGTATGCGGTGTTGGCGCAGCCCTTGTGCAAGAAGGAGTGTGGGAACTTACTTGGAAATCTGAATATATCGACGGAATCGCCCGACTAAATGGGCTGACCTCCGAACATATGAGGGCTATTGTAGACGCAGCAGTCAGCAGCGGAGATCAGAAATGGATAGAAGCCATAGCCGACTTCAAATCGCAGATGGTGACAATCGGCGCCTCCGGTGCCATCTACGGTATCCTTCTTGGTTTTGCATTCACCTTCCCCGACATGCCGCTCTATCTCTTCTTCATTCCAGTGCCTATCAAAGCGAAATATATGGTGATTGGCTACGGAGTAATCGAATTCTTCCTCGGAGTCAGCGGCAGCATGAGCACAGTGGCTCACTTTGCTCACCTTGGAGGTATGCTCTTCGGTATTTTCATGCTTCTCTATTGGAAAAAGAAGGGAATTCTTCATCGGTATTAATCCTGAATTGAGAATTAAGAATTGAGAATTGAGAATATTTAATTTTTTAATGGATGATTGAGAAGTGGAAATATTATTGTGGAGGGAGCTCGGTGTTGGCTTGGCTTACACTTGGGCTGCCTGCAGTGTGGATAGTTGTCACGCTTCTGGCGCTATTGGGAAAGCTAATGCACTTTGATGTGCCAGTCGCCGAATGGTTGACACTACCATCCTACTTTCCTCTATTCGCAACGCGCCCTTGGACTCTCCTTACTTATATGGCAGTGCATTTCGACGTGCTGCATATGCTATTCAATGTGCTTTGGCTCTATTGGTTTGGGAGGATTCTGATCAATACTCTCTTCGATCGTCATCTTCTGCTTGCTTTTATCGGCGGAGGATTGGCAGGAGGAATCCTCTACCTTATATCGGCAGCATTAGGATATGGATCAGGATGGCTATGCGGATGCAGCGCGGCTGTCATTGCCGTGATGTGCGTTGCGGCTATCCGACTCCCCGATCATCAGATCAGTCTATTTCTTATAGGCAATGTCAAGTTGAAATGGGTAGCAGTAATATGCTGCCTTCTCACTTTCCTTGGTGGTGGAGGCAATCAAGCAGCCCATATCGGAGGTTTGCTCTGGGGTGTGGCATTTGGGCTTATGCTCAGGAGTGGCACAGATCCTTCAACGTGGTTCTCTCGCCATAAAACAATTCTTTCACCTAAATCTGACAGCAATTCCCGACGCAATCCTGAAAAGATGGTGAAAGTATTAAGAGACCGCCAACAAGACTTGCAGCGTCTCGACCAACTTCTCGATAAAATAAAGCTCTCAGGCTATGGAAGCCTATCAAGGAAAGAACGAAAGGAACTTAACGACCTCTCTCAGCACATTAATAAATAATCACGAATATTCAACTACCATATTCGCCACAAACAATCTGAATATATGTTTATAGTATCGCCATTGATAAGATTAGCTTTTAAGATAATATCGATAGTGCTTTTCATACTCACTATCGCCGCCGCGTATGGAGGCAAATGTGATCCGGAGTATATGACACTGCCATCTGTGCTTGTCCTTGCTCTCCCCTATCTTGCAATCGCAACTTTTGTGGCAACCGTGATCTGGTTGCTTAAAGGTCGCTTGATTATGGCTATCCTGGGAATCTTGACTATCATTGCTTGCTGGCCAACCCTCAAAGATGTCACTCCAATAGCATTTTCAAAATCGGAAGGTACAAAAACGCAAACTTTTAGAATCATTACCTATAATTGTCTTCATTTAGCCGACACCACTAAATCAGAGGCTCCGGGCAATCGAGCGATCAGATTCTTGATAGATAGTGAATCCGACATTGTTTGCTTGCAAGAACTAAAAAATTTTGAAGATCCCAATGAAATCCATCATTGGCAACGCGAACTCATTGATTCCCTTTATCAGGCTTATCCATATCGTGCCGGAACCACCGACACCGACTTAAAAGTGCTATCGAAATACCCCGTCAAGCTAATTCCAATCGCATCGGCAGATGCCGAAAAGGAAAACTATTGGAGGCAGCGCAGACGCTGGCGCCTCTTTGAAGTAGATATCAAAGGCTTCAAACTAAATCTTGTGGATTTTCATATGTCTTCCTACGAACTTTCCGACAATGAGCGTGAAGTGTTGACTGAGATACGCGGTGTCTCCACTGCCAAGAAAAGCTATAAGGAGTTCCGCCAAGACATTTTTCCAAAACTCGGAGAAGCATTCCGCGCCAGATCATATAATGTGACGGAGATGGTGGAGACTACATCTGACATCAATCCCATAATCGCTTGTGGCGACTTCAACGATGTGGCAGGAAGCTGGGCGTATCGCATCATGCGCAATGCCGGATTTAAGGATGCCTATTCCGAGACAAGCTTCGGACCTACCAACACTTTCAACCAATTCCTCTTCCTTTTCCATATTGACCAGATCTTCTACAGAGGCGACCAACTGAGGGCCCTGAAGACCAAACGGCACAAAATCAACACATCCGATCACTACCCCGTTGAGGCTACATTCGAGATCATTAAATAGGACTTTTACATTACAATCAACCGGGACGCACGACTTGTGCGTCCTAATTTTTTTAATCGTATTACAGATTAAATATTCTTGACTATCAATACGTTTTACTTTTAACAAATGTTAAATTTATTTTTTTTATCATTTTTATTAATCCATTTTCTATGCTTGCGTGTTTTAATGGTACAATTTCACTGAAGCGGAAAATACTTCATTGAAGCTGTAACCGCAAATAAATCTATCTTAATTTTTTAACTTAAAAACGCACAATTATGAAAAAGACATTACTCGCCGCATCAATCCTTCTCACAGGAGCGGCAACCATGACAGCTCAGGAAGCCATGCAGAAACCAGGCCTCTTCGACAACATCTCAATCGGCCTTCAAGGTGGCGCAACAACTCCGATGACAAGCGGCAAGCACTTCTTCAAGGATATGCGCGGTGTAGCCGGTATTGATATCCGCAAACAGATCACTCCAGCTTTCGGTGTGGGTGCAGAAGGTGACTTCGCTGTCAATACTTCCAACTGGAAAGGGATGACACATTCTACTACTGCTTTCGATGCAAGCTACGTTGGTCCTTATGCAGCAGTCAATCTCTTCAAACTCTTCCAACCATATGGAACTAAAAACGTATTTGATATTGAAGCTGTAGCCGGCGCAGGATGGGGTCACCTCTATCAGAATGGCGAAGGCACTGACCGCAACTTCTTCGCTACTAAAGCAGGTCTTAACTTCAATTTCAATGTAAGCGACCGTGTAACTCTCTCTGTTCGTCCAAGCGTGCTCTATGATATGAGCGATGCAAATGTAGATCAAACTTCTGCTGCTTACAATGCAAAGAAAGCTACAATCAACGTGATGGCAGGTGTTACTGTTAAACTTGGTGAAGGATTCAAATACACAGTGCCTAATTATAACCTCGACGAAATTGCAATGCTGAATGAAAAGGTGACCAACCTTCGCGCAGATCTTGCAACTGCAGGCGATGCTCTGAATGCAAGCAACAACGAAAACATGATGCTCGCATCTGAAATCCAGAAACTCAAAAATCAGAAACCTGTCGTTGTTAAGGAAACTCAAGACTTCCTCAGCACTGTAAGATATGTCAACTTCGCAATAGGCAAATACAATGTTCCTGCCGACCAGCTTCCAAACGTAGCAGCAGTTGCTTCTTACCTCAAGAACCACCCGAAGGCTACTGTAAGCATCAAGGGTTACGCATCTCAGGATGGTCCTGTTGAAGTCAACGAACGTCTCGCCAACCAACGTGCTGAATCTGTTAAGAATATGCTCGTAAGCAAGTATGGAATTCCTGCTAACAGAATCCAGGCTGAAGGTATGGGTATCGGACACATGTTTGAGGAAGAAAGTTGGAACCGTGTTGCAATCTGCACACTCGACAACGGAGCTCCTGTATCAACTGAAACCAGCGTTACTAAATAAAAATAACTTTAGGTGAATGCCGATTGTTCGGCAACTTTGGATGCCTCGCAGCCCGCGAGGCATCTTTTTTACCAAAAAATTTGGTAGGATACAAAAAAGTGATTAACTTTGCACTCGGAATGCCAATCTATGGCCTCCTGATGCAGGAATGGTGGAATGGTAGACACGGGGGACTTAAAATCCCCTGGCCTTTGCGGGCTGTGTGGGTTCGAGTCCCATTTCCTGTACGAGTTATCCTTGCGATGATGTCATTGCAAGGATTTTTTATGCATCACAGGCGGAGGTGACTGCACGAAAAACGTGCAGTCATTAACATATTTTAAATTTTGACTGCTCAAATCAGGCAGTCGATCAGACTAATTTTGCATTAAGAAACATGAGCTGCATCTGCAGCCCGCAAAATTGTCTGATTATGAACAGCACTTACTACACTTCAGGCTCCTCAGGAGCACCCATCTACACTTCTCGCACCGTTCGTCGCGTCCCTGTAGGTCGCAGCAGCCGCCTGATGAGTTATGGCGATAGAATATCAGTTCGTGTGATGGTGGGCGACAAATGCGCCATGGAATACGAAACCCGCAAGGTAGCCGATATGACTGACCTCACGGGCGACTTACGCCTTCGCGCTAAAGGTATGCAAGGACTCGCTGTGGCACAAATTCGCAACCACGACCGCGGATGGGTCGACGAACGCCGGATAATGCTCTATCCTCAACGAAAATATACACCACGCCAGAAAGTAAAGGCTGTGCAGGTGCCTATGTTCTTCCCGTGGGAA
>CAZCZX010000054.1:0-14900 GCA_964503095.1 uncultured Sangeribacter sp. | reverse complement strand
ACAACGTCGCCATACATCTGTACGAAACGGCGGTAGCTATCCCAAGCGAAACGTGGGTTGCCGCTCTTTTCAGCCATAGTGTCAACAGTTGCATCGTTCATACCAAGGTTGAGGACTGTGTCCATCATGCCAGGCATAGATGCGCGCGCACCTGAACGCACTGATACAAGAAGAGGATTAGAAGGATCATTGAATTTATTGCCTGTCAGATCTTCGATGTGCTTGATAGCAGCCTCAACGTCTTTTTGAATGTCGGCTACTACTTTGTCACGTCCGTACTGAGTATACTCTGTACATACTTCTGTAGTGATAGTGAATCCGGGAGGTACGGGCATTCCCAGAAGATTCATCTCAGCAAGGTTAGCTCCCTTGCCGCCGAGAAGGTTTCTCATCTCGGCATTACCTTCGGCTTTACCATTGCCGAACGTATAGACTTTCTTTGCCATTTGTAATTATTATATTAAAAATATTGTCTTAAAGGTCATATACCATTAATATACCTGTGAATTTGACAATCCATTTGAAAGTAAAATCTACAAATTCATCGGATATGTGTGCAAATTTAATAAAAAACATCCGAATAACCTAAACATAAGCACAAATATTTTATCCAAAATGCCGAAAAATAGGCTTTTTTTAGACATTTTTTAATTTCTGTCAAGGTTTATGCTTTTTGCTAAAGATTTTTTTATTAATTTTGTAAACTGAACTAAAAGGGTCTGTCCGCTTTTTACTCCTATGGCAATTTGTCGGGCTCCCACAATCTTGAGTCGCTGATGAAAAGGTACATTCTAAGCATCGCTGCTGCGATATTCTTTTTTTCACATGCCTCTGCACTTAGTCAGGCATCCAATCTTCCCAAAGTGAATATTGCGGGAAGCGAATATTATATGTATGAGGTAAAGAAAGGGGATTCACTCTATGGCATATCCAACAACTTCGGTTGGAATATAAACCGACTCTCTGAATTAAACCCTTCTTTGGGCAATAAACTCGAGAAGGGCACCAAGATCTATTATCCTGTTGAAAATTCAGAAAGTAGCGCTACAAAAGAATCAGGATTCATTGCTCCCAATGAATATCCAGTGATACGCCATGTGGTAAAAAAGGGGGATTCTGTCTATTCCATCGCCAAAATGTATGGAGTCACAATCGATAAAATTTATCTATACAACCCCAGTACGAAATCCATATTGAGAAGGGGAGATGTAATAACAATTCCTCAAGAATCTGATTCAATCAATGATGGGTCGAGCTTCCTTTATTATACTATAAAATCAGGAGACACTCTTTCTGATATTGCTTCATCCTATAACACAAGCGTAGAGCAATTGCTTAGAGACAATAAGGGAGTGTCTGAAAATAATTTCACTTCCGGCGATATCCTTCGCATTAGTGTCAATTCCAATAAGGATAACACCGTAATTAAAGAAGTAGAAGAGACTACGATTGCAAGGATCGACACATATAAGGCAACAAAAAATGACACTTGGGAGACAGTGGCTGAAAAGACGGGGGTCAACATAGAAGAGCTGCTTGAAGCCAATTCAGGCACAGAACTCAAGAAAAATGCCCACATCGCTGTGCCGGTGATCGAGACAACTACTGTAGAAAAGGAAGTTGAACCTTTCGACAACCGGGAAAATTCGTTGGAAGGCATGCGTGATATATATAAGGAGGTGCACATGTTAGGAGTCAACGATTCAATCACGGACACGTCAAATACAGTGAGCATGGCTATTCTGATTGAAGACCCGATGTCAAAGCGCGACAACGAATTCGTGAGAGGTGCTCTTCTCGCTGTAGACAGATTGAAAAATTCTCCTTACGAGATAAGGCTTAAGGTGATGGTAGACAATCACACGCCCTCCGACTCCATAACAGTGACAGAATTGCTCATTTCTCAACTGGCTGATTTCAAGCCTGATGTCGTAGTAGCCACTCACGAGAAGAACTTTCCCGCATGGCTCGCTTCATATGGCGAAGATAATGGAGTAGAGATTGTCAATTCTTTTGACGTTAAAAATGAGATGTATATTGATAACCCTTCGATGATACACCTTATGACACCATCCGCATATTTTAGCGATGAGGTTGGAGAATGGGTATCTTCTTCAATGGGTTCGTACACGCTTGTGATGGTTGGCAAGGAAGACTTAGATGATGCTTTCGCAGAGTCGATCAAAGGACGTCGCGATCCATCTTCAGTAACCAAAAGAAAACTCGATGATCTTGCCGAAATGAAACTTGAAGATGGAGGCCGTTACCTATTTTATGGCTATCCCACTAACAAGGATGATGTGCTAACTATGCTTACGGCGATTGCCACTCTGAAAGAAAATAATCCCTTTGCAGATATCAAAGTGATGGGGCGTCCTAATTGGATCACTTTTGGAGAAAGCATGAAGGAGCAATTCCAGAAGGCCGACGTTTATTTCCCATCCAGATTTTATTTCGACCATACTGCTGGAGCGGGTAAGGAATTCGTTTCTTTCTATTCCTCAGCCTATGGACATACCCCGATACGCTCTTATCCCACTTATGCTGTGACAGGATATGATATAGCCAACTATTTTATCCCAGGAATTGCTGCAAATGATGGAGACTTTAATGCTATTGTTCCTTCAAGAAATGAAATTCAAACTCCCATCAATCTTGAGCGAGTAGGAAATTGGGGCGGTTTTTTCAATCCATCAGCATATATCATTCGATTCACTCCCTATGGCGACATCGAAAAGATTCTTCTGCGCAAATAATCTAATCAGATGAAAAGATTACTTTTTTTATTCTTGGCTATCTTGGGCTTATCAGATGTGGGAAAAGCGCAGACTCATTTTGACTCGAAAGTTGAACTGGGTGTAAGAGGGGGCGTCACTTTTTCCACTGTCTCGTTCCGCCCGTCTATCACCGGTAAATTTGGAATGGGATACACAGGAGGCCTGACTTTCAGATATTCTGAAGAAAATCACTTTGGCTTAATTGCAGAAGTAAATCTTGTGCAACGCGGATGGGCTGAGAAGTTTGAGGATCTTCCCTATAAATATCAGAGAATATTAAATTATGTGGAGGTTCCAATAATGTCGCACATCTATTTCGGGCATCGAGGCAAGTTCTTCATAAATGCCGGTCCGGAGATTGCTTATTATCTTGGAGATAAGATCAAAAGCAATTTCGACTATACAGACACATCAGGTCTTGAAGGCTTCCACGACAAGAATCGACGCACTGAGCAACTCACTATGAAAGTAAGTCAGAAGATCGACTTTGGAATAGTAGCAGGACTGGGTGGGGAATTCAGCCTCAACCGCAAGAATGCCCTTGCAGTGGAAGCAAGAATCTATTATGGCATAGGCAATGTGATGCCTTCAGGACGTCAAGACACTTTTAATCTCTCGAATCAGCTGAGTGTAGCAGTGACAGCCGGCTATTGGTTCAGGATAAAATGAAAATTGACAATTGTAACTTTGTAATGATTTTATTTCATTCTCAATAATAACTAATTTAAATAACTCATCAACATTTTCAGATTTCACTATGGTAAACAATCTGTTTTGGCTTGTGCCTGCCTCATCTGTTGTGGCCCTGGCATTAGCTTTTTACTTTTTCCGGTGGATGAAGAGCCAGGATGAAGGCACCGACACGATGAAGAAGATAGCTTCTCACGTGCGTCAAGGGGCTATGTCTTATCTGCGCCAGCAGTATAAGATAGTCACTGTGGTGTTCCTCTGTCTCGTGGTTCTTTTCTCCATCATGGCGTATGGCTTCGGAGTGCAAAATGAATGGGTGCCTGTGGCATTCCTCACCGGTGGCTTCTTCTCCGGTCTGGCCGGTTTCCTTGGCATGAAGACAGCGACATACGCTTCAGCGCGTACGGCCAATGCGGCTCGCGAATCACTCAACTCAGGCCTTAAGGTGGCATTCCGCTCCGGTGCTGTCATGGGTCTTGTAGTGGTAGGTCTTGGTCTTCTCGACATCTCTTTCTGGTATCTTATTCTGAATTGGGTGATAGACCTTCCTGACACTCAAAAACTCACTATGATCACAACCACCATGCTTACTTTCGGAATGGGTGCAAGTACCCAAGCACTCTTTGCCCGTGTAGGAGGTGGCATTTATACCAAGGCTGCCGACGTGGGTGCTGACCTCGTAGGTAAGGTAGAGGCCGGCATTCCTGAGGATGACCCACGCAACCCAGCGACTATCGCAGATAATGTTGGCGATAATGTAGGCGACGTGGCCGGTATGGGCGCTGACCTTTATGAATCTTATTGTGGCAGTATTCTTGCTACAGCCGCTCTTGGCGCAGCTGCAGGTGCGGTAGGATTCATGGATGTCGAGGCTGGCAGTGTCGCTCTCCAGACTAAGGCTGTTATGGCTCCGATGCTGATCGCTGCAGTAGGCATTCTCCTCTCTATTGTAGGTATTTTTGCCGTTAAGACTAAGGAAAATGCCACCATGAAGAATCTTCTTGGTGCACTTGCCACCGGCACCAATCTCAGTTCAATTCTGATTGTAGCCGCTACATTCCTAATCATGTGGGCTCTTGAGATTCCAAATTGGATAAATCTTTCACTCTCAGTAGTTGTTGGTCTTTTCGTAGGTATAGTCATAGGTCAGGCCACTGAATACTACACCTCCCAGTCTTATACACCGACCAAGAAACTCGCCGAAAGCGGCACAACAGGACCTGCAACAGTAATTATCTCAGGTGTGGGTCTTGGTATGATCTCTACCGCTATCCCTGTTATTGCTGTGGTGTTTGGTATCATCATGAGCTATTACCTCGCTTCCGGTTTTGATTTCTCCAATATTTCATGGGGACTTTATGGCATCGGTATTGCCGCAGTAGGCATGCTTTCTACGCTTGGCATCACACTTGCAACAGATGCATATGGTCCGATCGCTGACAATGCCGGCGGCAATGCAGAGATGAGCAGCCTTGGCGAAAATGTTCGCAAGCGTACCGACGCTCTTGATTCACTCGGCAATACAACGGCAGCAACGGGCAAGGGATTTGCAATCGGCTCAGCTGCACTCACAGGCCTTGCACTTCTGGCTTCTTATGTAGAGGAAATACGTATGGGTCTCCATCACATCGGTCAGGAGTTCATACAGGTTGGAACTACTATCGACCCTGTTAGCAATCTTGAAGTGCCACGAATGATTGCCCTGAATCAGGCTACATTCCGTGATTTTATGGTTGCATATGATGTCAATCTTATGAACCCCATGGTGCTTTCCGGTATGTTTATCGGGGCTATGATGGCATTTCTTTTCTGCGGTCTCACTATGAATGCGGTAGGACGCGCTGCCTCTCACATGGTAGAGGAAGTTCGCCGTCAATTCCGTGAGATCAAGGGTATCTTAACTGGCGAAGCAGAACCGGACTATGCACGTTGTGTGCAGATCTCCACTAAGGGTGCACAGCGCGAGATGGTATTCCCATCACTCCTTGCTATTGCCGTGCCAATCATAGTAGGTCTTGTGTTTGGCGTTCCGGGAGTGATTGGTCTTCTCATCGGTGGTCTTTCTGCCGGATTCGTACTCGCGGTGTTCATGGCAAACTCGGGTGGAGCCTGGGACAATGCCAAGAAATATATCGAAGAAGGCAATTTCGGTGGCAAAGGCAGTGAGGTGCATAAAGCGACAGTAGTAGGCGACACAGTCGGCGACCCATTCAAGGACACATCCGGTCCGAGCCTCAACATTCTCATCAAGTTGATGTCGATGGTGGCAATCGTGATGGCAGGTCTCACAGTGTCGTGGAGCCTCTTCTGACACCACTTTATCATCGAATACAAAAGGAGTCAAGATCGTCAAAGATCGAGACTCCTTTTTCTTATTAAAATAAACCATCTAATCCCGAATTCTAAATTCAAAATTCAAAATTCAAAATTCTCAACTCTCCATTCTCAATGAACGCATATACGCATCAAGCTTGGCTTCCGCCGGATTAGGTTGAGGAGTCCAGAATTTGGCTCCGGCAAGAGCGTCGGGTAGATACTGCTGAGCAGCATAATGGTTTTTAAAGTCGTGGGCATACTTATAGTCATGACCATAACCCATATCCTTCATCAGAGATGTAGGCGCATTCCGCAGATGCAATGGCACGGGCAAATCACCAGTTTTCCTTACCATCTCCAATGCATTGTCGATTGAAAGATAGGCTGAATTGCTTTTAGGAGAAGTTGCAAGGTAAATAGTGCATTCAGCCAAAATTATCCGTCCTTCCGGCCATCCTATTTTCTGCAAGGCATCAAATGTGGCATTGGCGAGAAGGAGGGCATTTGGATTAGCAAGACCGATGTCCTCCGCAGCAAGGATTACAAGCCTGCGTGCAATAAACTTAGGGTCTTCCCCCCCTGCTACCATCCTCGCAAGCCAATAAATAGCAGCATCCGGATCGCTACCGCGCACTGACTTAATGAAAGCAGATATTATGTCATAATGCATCTCTCCGTTTCTGTCGTAGGCCGCCGGGTTCACTTGAAGACTATTAGTGACAAATTCATCATCTATCACCACAGGCTCCCCATCGGGCACACTCTGCTCGAGCAAATCAAGAATATTCAGAAGTTTTCGGGCATCCCCTCCAGCAAAGCGGAAAAGAGCCTTTGTGGATTTCACTTCCACCTGACGTTTTGAAAGCACCCTGTCGTTTTTCAATGCTCGGTCAAGCAGTGTCTGCAAATCTTCTTCCTCAAGAGATTTAAGAGTATATACCTGAGCACGGCTGAGTAGAGGACGTATCACTTCAAAAGAAGGATTTTCTGTAGTAGCGCCTATGAGTGTCACAACACCTTTCTCAACCGCTCCAAGCAACGAGTCTTGCTGGGCTTTGTTGAAACGGTGGATTTCATCTATGAATAGAATAGGACGCGCTTTTGCAAAGACACTTGAAGCCTCGCGAGTGCATTTCTCAATCACATCCCTTACGTCTTTTACTCCGGATGTCACAGCACTCAGAGTATAGAAAGGCGCATCTATCGTATTGGCAATAATGCGTGCGAGAGTAGTCTTTCCAACTCCCGGTGGTCCCCATAGGATGAAAGAATTGACCTTCCCTGATTCAATCATGTTGCGGATTATGCCACCTTGCCCCACAAGGTGTTTCTGCCCGATATAGTCATCGAGCGTATTAGGGCGAAGACGCTCCGCTAATGGTTCAAAATTATGCATATTCACCCTCTGTTTTTTAATATATCTTCAAGTTCTTCTATATTGACATCTGCCACTTTATTCACCACAATATCTGAATAAGGGGCAATGTCAGAAGCCTTCAATGTTCCAGCCACACCTACCACATATGATCCGGCAGCCTTGCCGGCTTTTACTCCTTGCAAAGAATCCTCAAAAACTGCACAGCGTTTCGGATCTACTCCTATCGCCGAAGCCGCAGCAAGATACCCTTCAGGATTGGGTTTTGAGCATTTCACCTCATCTCCCGTGATAATCACATCAAATTTCTCCTTCAAGTCGGGCATATCATTCCAAAGATGAGCCATCTTATATCCATTACTGCTTGTCACCATGGCTCTTGGAATACCTTTCTTCTTCAGGTCATCAAGAAATTCAACAGCACCCGGAAGGGCTCCATATATCATCATCCCCTCCAGACGAAGAAGCTCTTTAGTCACATCTTCCCTTACTTCTTCCGGGAAATATCTTTCCAAAATGTCTTCGAGAGTAGTTCCTTTAATTTTATAAGCAAAATTATCAATCCCTGTTGGCCATTGTTTCTCAATGGCCTCCCATATTTTAGTGTATATACGTTCACTGTCAACGATTACTCCATCACAGTCAAAAAGGCATCCTATATCTTTTTTCTCTTTCATAATCTACAAAATTACGCATTTTTTATGAAGTGCCAAAAATATTTATTAACTTTGTAGTGAAAACATTTATAAGACGGTTTTGTTCCGCTAATTTTGTTTCTCAAGAATTATGATAAAGGATATATCGCTGCGAGTATCGCCTGAAATAGCCGCAACTCCGGAATTGCTTGCCCCGAAGATATATGGGGCTGCCGGATGCAGAGTCAACGATTGGAAAATCGTGAGGCGTTCAATTGATGCCCGTAAACGTGACATAATAATTAATCTGGTAGTAAGGATAGCATCTGGTGAAGACAAGAAGGTGCCATCGGGTTATCAGCCTGTGAAATTTCACAATGTCTCAGACGCCAAACATACTGTAATAATAGTAGGAGCAGGCCCGGCAGGGCTTTTTGGGGCTCTCGAATGCATCCGCCTTGGCATGCGTCCAATAGTGCTTGAAAGAGGGAAAGATGTAGATTCCAGAAGGCTCGATATTGCAACGTTGAATAGAGAAAAGAAAATTGATGCCGAATCCAACTACTGTTTTGGAGAGGGTGGAGCCGGTACCTTTTCCGATGGTAAATTATTCACCCGAAGTAAAAAAAAGGGGAATCCTGTAGAAGTTCTGTCTCTACTCGTTCAGCATGGTGCAAATGAAAATATTCTGATTGATTCTCATCCTCATATCGGGAGCGATCGTCTTCCACACATAATGAAAAGTATCCGTCAGACCATCATTACGTCTGGAGGAGAAGTAAAGTTTCAGACAAAAGTTGATAGACTGCTGATCGAAAACGGCGTAGTAAGAGGCGTAGAGACTGCAAATGGCGAAAAAATAATGGGAGACGCTGTAATTCTCGCCACCGGACACTCCGCTCGCGACGTCTATCGCAGTCTTGCCAAAGATGGAGTGAAGATGGAGGCAAAAGGACTCGCGGTAGGAGTGCGACTTGAACATCCACAGCGTCTCATCGACCAAATACAATATCATAATCCTGCAGGGAGAGGCCGATGGCTTCCAGCTGCAGAGTATAATTTTGTGACTCAAGTAGATGGGAGAGGGGTATATAGTTTTTGCATGTGCCCCGGTGGAGTAGTGGTCGCTGCAGGAAGCGGATCGGAGGAACTGGTGGTCAACGGTATGTCGGCGTCTGCGAGAAGCAGCATCTGGGCCAATTCCGGTATGGTTGTAGAGATTCGACCCGGTGATTTCCCTGAATATGCAGGGAGTGGGGAATTTGAGATGCTTGACCTTGTGGAAGATCTTGAGAAGAAATTTTATAAGGAATCAAAAGAAAGTATTGTCGCTCCCGCCCAAAGAATGAAAGATTTTGTGGAGGGAAAAGATTCAAAAAATCTTCCCCCATCAAGTTATCTTCCCGGGCTTTATGAGGCTCGGATTGACCGTATGCTTCCCCCTTTTATCGGACAAAGACTTCAAAAAGGATTCAGTGAATTCGGTCGAAAAGCAAAAGGATTTCTTGACAACAATGCTATATTGATAGGGTTGGAGTCGCGCACATCAAGCCCTGTCAGAATACCCAGGGATAAGGTCACCCTAAATCACGTAGAGATAAAAGGACTTTATCCTGCGGGAGAAGGGGCCGGATATGCCGGAGGCATAGTTTCTGCGGCAATCGACGGAATGCGATGCGCCAAAAGCATCAGTCAATCCCTTAATCCGAACTTACCCCTCAACTCTTAACCCTTTACTCTTAACTCTTGACTCTTAAAAAAATGAGCACTATATTAGCAATAGAAACCTCCGGCAAATTCTGCAGTGTGGCCCTCATCCATGAAGGTCTTGCTGAATTCAGCCGTGTGGATGAGACAGAGATGAATCATGCCAGAGCCATAGGACCCTTCGTGGATGAATGTGTAAAAGAGGCACGCAGACGCGAATGGAAAATAGATGCTGTAGCCGTCAGCATGGGACCCGGCAGCTACACCGGTCTGCGTATCGGGCTTTCAATGGCTAAAGGCCTCTGTTTTTCTCTTAAAGTTCCCCTCATCGGAGTCTCCACATTGCAACTGATTGCTGTAAAGGCAATGTTTAGAAACATTGATTGGCAAGGGGATGAAATCCTGGTTCCAATGATAGATGCGCGCCGCATGGAGGTATATACTGCCGCCTATGATTTCCGTCTTGATGCGCTAATGTCTCCACAACCTCTGATCTTGGAGCAAGACAGCTATACCAACCTTCCGAAAGACCGTGACGTCTATTTCATGGGAGACGGGAGTGCAAAATCAAAAGAAGTATTGAAGGGGGAGAGGTACCATTGGCTTGATGGTGTGAATCCAAAGGCTTCTGATATGACAGCCCTTGCAGAGAAAGCATTCCGTGAAGGGGATTTCCTCGACACTGCCTACAGTGTCCCTGAGTATCTGAAAGAATACGAAGCAAAGAAATCCTCAGTCAAAGGCCTCTGACAAATCAGCTCTCAGGACTGACCACTCCACAAACAGCACAGAGAATTAAAATGTCTCAAAGCAGCCCGGAGGGCTGAAAATATTGTTAAACCCCAGTGAAATTGGGGGAAATACATCAAACCTTATCCACCGACCCCGTAGGGGTCGAATTAAAAGTGAACAATAAAAATCCCAAAGAAATGGACAATACAATATACCAAGACTCAACAGAATCAATAGCCCAAACCCCGGTGGACCCCGAGATGCTCAAAATGATTCCCTACAATACCGGAATGGAGCCTCTCATCCTCGCCGAATATGGTCGAAATATCCAGAACCTCGTAGACTTCTGTGTTACAATTCCCGACCGTGAGGAAAGGACTCGTTGCGCCAATGCCATTGCCGAGGTGATGAAAATCCTTTTCCCTGCCTTGAAAAAGGAACCTAATGAAACAAAGAAAATATGGGATCATATCAACATAATGTCACGTTTTGAGTTGGATATAGATTTTCCAGTACCGGTCATAACTCAGGAAGAGGCAAATCCAAAACCAGACTCCATTCCATACAGCAATTCAAGAGAAATCATATTCAGATATTATGGCAAACATATACAGAATATGGTGCAGACAGTAGCAGACATGGAGGAATCTGAAGAGCGGCATAATCTTATCGGAGTGATTGCCAACCATATGAAGAAATTGATGATAGCTCATAATAAAGAAGGAGTCAGCGATGCAAAAGTGCTTCGAGACCTTTGTTTCATGAGCGATGGCAAAATTGACCTTCTTCCAGGAGACATTTATCTCTACGATTTTCAAGAAGTGACTCCGTCTAATAAACAAAAGCAGAATAAAAAGAAAAACAAACAAAACTACTGATCGATATGAGCGAATTTATTGTGGAAGGCGGTTGCCGTCTTCATGGCTCTATCGAGCCGCAGGGAGCGAAGAATGAGGCACTGCAAGTGATTTGCGCTACGCTCCTCACTTCAGAAAAAGTCACAATATCCAATCTTCCGGATATTGCAGATGTCAATAATCTTATCGATTTGATGGCACACCTTGGCGTAAAGACTTCATATATTGACCGTCACACCTGTGAATTTCAAGCGGATAATGTAAATTTAGCATATTTACATACCGAGGAATTCTTAAAGAAAGCTCAATCTTTGCGAGGATCAGTAATGATAATTGGTCCTTTGGTGGCACGCTTCGGAGAGGCTGTCCTTCCCAAACCGGGAGGGGACAAGATAGGACGGCGTCGCCTTGACACTCACCTCGTTGGTCTTGAAAAATTAGGTGGAAAATTTGATTATGATTCTTCTAAAAGAGTGTATAATGTCACTGCTCCTAAAGGGCTAAATGGGGTATATATGCTTCTTGATGAGGCATCTGTCACCGGCACCGCCAATCTTGTTATGGCGGCAGTGCTTGCCAAAGGAAAGACTACTATCTACAATGCTGCTTGTGAGCCTTATGTGCAGCAACTTTGCCGTATGCTTGTCCGTATGGGGGCCAAGATTGAAGGAATAGGGAGCAATTTGCTCACTATAACAGGGGTTTCAAGCCTTTGGGGTGCAAATCATAAACTTCTCCCAGATATGATAGAAGTGGGGAGTTTTATAGGTATTGCAGCCATGACCGGAAGCAACCTTACTTTGAAGAATGTAGGGGTTAGAGATCTTGGCATAATACCAGATGCATTTGCACGTCTTGGAATCAATCTTGAGGTAAAGGGAGACGATATTGTAATCAATCAAAAGGAAATCTACGAAATAGACACATTCATTGACGGCTCCATCATGACGATTGCAGATGCGACATGGCCAGGACTTTCACCCGACCTCCTGAGTATATTCCTTGTGGCCGCCACTCAGGCTAAGGGTAGTGTCTTGATACATCAGAAGATGTTTGAAAGCCGTCTATTCTTTGTAGACAAACTGATTGATATGGGAGCAAGAATTATTCTTTGCGATCCTCACCGGGCCGCTGTGATAGGCAGCGGGAAATTTAATTCTCTCAAAGCAGCAAGGATGGTCAGCCCGGATATCCGTGCTGGTATCGCTCTGCTTATGGCTGCAATGTCGGCCAAAGGAACAAGCCGCATTGAGAATATCGACCAGATTGACCGTGGCTACGAGCGTATTGATGAACGTCTTAATTCACTCGGGGCTAAAATTTTCAGAAACTGAATAATCAAAATACTATGATTACTGAAGAAGAAATTACATCTGTAGGAAAACTTCTCAAGACTCATGCCTTGAAAGGGGAACTCAATATGCTTCTTGATATTGACCCCGGCTATTTAGAGGATGAGAACCCAGCAGTGCTTGATATTGATGGAATCTACGTTCCATTTTACGCTGAAAGTATAAGAACTAAGGGAACCTTCTCATATCTTGTAAAATTTGATGGAATCGACAGTGAGATAGAGGCTAAAAAACTTGTCAACAAGACAGTCTATGCCTTACGCGACAGACTAAAGGAGTATATGCTTGAGAATTATGATGAGGAATATGCTCTTTATGACGACCTTATTGGTTGGACGATCAAGGATGTAGATTCCGGTGTGATAGGAAAGGTGGAAGAAATCGACACCAATACAGAAAACGAGTTGTTTATTGTCGAGACTCCGAAAGGCGACACGGTCTACATTCCACTGACAGAAGATTTCATAGAGAAAATGGACGAGGAAACCAAGACCATCCTTATGCGTCTCCCCGAAGGTCTCCTCGATTTAAACTGAAAAATATGAAGATACGCAATTATATTGTATATTTGTTGTGTGCCTTTGGATTATTAGTCTTTTCTGCTGCGGCACAAGACAATCTTGAGGACATGACATTCGCTCAGATGATAAGGTCGGTCGACCTATCGAAAGAGCCAAAAGCAGCCGACTTGATCAAGAAATTTCAGGAGCTGGAGGCACGTCAGAAACTGATGAATGGTCCTCTCTCGCCAAAACAGGGCAACTGCAATATTGAGCTATATCGCAAGAAGGAAGTGATCTTGATCACTATCCCTGCAAGCAACCTTTTTGCCCCTAATTCAACTGAACTTTCTGCAGGAGCCGCAAAATATCTGAAACCTATTATGAGATATATGAAAGACCCGGATATGTTTCGTGTTCTGATGGTGATGCATACTGACAATACCGGTTCTCTCCAATATCGCGACAATATCACGGCTGACCGTGTGGATGCCATTGCATCATGGTTTGACGATCAAGGTGCCGACACATCTTATACTTTCTCATATGCTTTTGGTGATGAAGCCCCCCTCGTGCCAAACACCTCAATTGAGAACCGCGACAAAAACCGTCGCCTTGAAGTTTTCCTAATGCCGGGCGCCAAAATGCTTGAAGAAGCAAAAAAAGGCAAAATTGATTACTGACTCCTAATATACTCAACTAATGCATAATTAAGCATATAATTATGCATTATGAATTATGAATTATGCATTGTTTGAAGACTCCTTATTATATTGTCTACGAGGATAAGATAGAACGCAATCTTCAGCTTCTACGCAAAGTGGAAGAGGAAGCCGAGGTAAAAATCATAATGGCTTTCAAGGCAAATGCCCTTTGGAAGACATTCCCAATTGTGAAAAAATATTTCACAGCAAGCACAGCCAGTTCTTTAAATGAGATGCAACTTTCGCTCGACTATCTCGGCAACGATGTGCATGCCTATTGCCCTGTTTATACAGACGAGACTTTTCCAAAGTTCCTTGCAGGTTGCTCGCATATTACTTTTAACTCACTTGCTCAGTTTCGACGATTCAAACCCCAGATTGATGAATGGAATAGCGCACATCCAGAGAAGCAGGTGAGTGCCGGTCTCCGTGTCAATCCTCATTGCAGCGTTATTGAAACTGACATATACAATCCTTGCGTGCCAGGGTCACGCTTCGGAGAATCTGCTTCAGCCCTTGAAGACGGGCTTCCGGATGGAATTGAAGGACTCCATTTCCATGCCCTATGCGAATCTGACAGCCACGATCTTGCAAAAGTTCTTGATGCGCTTAAAGAGCAATACGGCCATCTGCTCCCCAAAGTGAAATGGCTTAACATGGGTGGAGGACATCTCATGACTCGAAAAGGTTATGATATTGATTTCCTTATTTCTCTGATGAAGGGTCTGCACAAAGAGTATCCTAATCTTAAGATAATTATGGAGCCAGGTAGCGCATTCATGTGGCAGACCGGCGACTTAATTACTCAGGTGCTCGACGTGGTGGAGGATGCAGGAATAAAAACTGCCATTATTGATGCCTCTTTTGCATGCCACATGCCGGATTGTCTGGAGATGCCATATAAGCCTGTCATCGCCGAGGCTCTGCCGGAAGAAGAAAATACGGATCTGCGCACAGGTGATCATCATTTCGGAGACACAGAGCGTCACACCTACAGACTTGGAGGCAACTCATGCCTTAGTGGCGACTTCGTCGGAGATTGGGACTTTGCCAAGCCTTTGAAAGCAGGTGACATTCTGACACTCTGCGACATGAATCACTATACTACGGTGAAAACCAACATGTTCAACGGCATCCAGCACCCCTCCATCTGGCTTCAGCCCAAAGAAGGAGACCCCGTTCTACTTCGTGAATATACCTATGAAGACTACCGCGACCGAATGTCGTAATTACTATGTCGCCCGATAAGTATTAC
>CAZCZX010000053.1:0-15215 GCA_964503095.1 uncultured Sangeribacter sp. | reverse complement strand
CTTTTTTTTGCTTTAGAGGCTTTAGAGGCTTTAGGCCCTTAGGGGCTCTAAGGCCTTTAAGGGCACTAGGGGCTTTAGGGATTTTAAGGGCTTTAGGCTTTTCCATTGGATTTTGAAATTTTTTTTTAATATTTTTTTTTGAACTGTTTTTTTGGTGGTGCGTTTTATTTATGAAGCTTGAAAATAAATTGAGCTTGACAAAATAACATAAACTTATAAAAACTTAATCTTACTAAAAACTATGGCACAGAACACAGCGCCCCTTCAGGGCATTAAAGTCGTAGACTTCACAGAAGTTCAATCAGGTCCTTCATGTACTCAAATGCTCGCATGGCTGGGCGCAGATGTAATAAAAATCGAACGTCCGGGTGTTGGCGATGCTACCCGTAAGGAACTTCAGTTCAATCCCGATCTTCCAAGCTACTATTTCCTTCAGCTAAATAGCGATAAGAAATCTCTTTCACTTGATGCCAAGACTCCTGACGGAAAGGAAATCCTTACCAAACTTATTAAGGAATGCGATATTTTCGTTGAAAACCTTCACCCGGGTGCAATGGATAAGCTTGGCTTCAGCTGGGAAGTAGTCCATGAACTTAACCCAAAATGTATCTATGGTACTATCAAGGGTTTCCCTCTTTCTTCTAAATATAAAGATCTTAAGGCATATGAGCCAATTGCACAGGTGACAGCAGCCGCTGCTTCTACCACAGGATGGTATGACGGTGATTATAATATTCCTACTCAGAGTGGTGCGGCTCTTGGCGACTCAAACACAGGTATGCACCTTTTGATCGGTCTTCTCGCAGCACTTCAGCAGCGTAATAAGACAGGCGAAGGATGCTATGTATATCAGTCAATGCACAATGCTTGTCTTAACCTCTGTCGTATTAAGACTCGTGACCAGCTCACACTTGATAAGATCGGTTATTTGACTCAGTTCCCACAATATCCTAATGGAGAGTTTGGTGATTGTGTACCTCGTGCAGGTAATATTGAAGGTGGCGGTGTACTTGGTTGGACATACAAATGTAAACCAGCCGGTGGCTATGATTCTGAAAAGGATGCCAACAACTATGTATACATCATCCTACAGAGAGGTGCAAAAGACTTCGAACTTGCATGCCAAGCATTTGGATTTGAAGATTGGTTGACCAACCCTGACTTCAATACAGCAGATGCACGTGACAAACACAAACAGGAAATCTATGCACGTATCGGAGCATGGACAGCCGACAAGACCAAATATGAGGTTACAGAAATCCTTTCTAAGTATGGCGTGCCAGTAGGTCCGGTATTGTCTACTAAGGAAATGATGACAGATGAGAGCCTCTATGATGGCAACACACTTGTCCGCATCAACCAGGGTGGTGAAATCGGTGAATTTGTGACAGTAGGATGTCCGTTCACAATGAGTAACTATCAGCCTACCTATGGTCCTGCACCTGAACTTGGTGGCAACACTGAAGAGATACTTTCTTCACTTGGCTACACAGCAGAACAGCAGGCAGCCATGAAGGCAAACGGCACAACAGCTCCAATGCCAAAGCCGGCAGCAGCTCCCGCAAAATAATAGAAATCACTTTTAGATCAGGTCTTTAAGGGTGAGTCCTTAAGGACCTGAACTTTAAAAATTCAAGATTTATACATGATTAATCATGATGAATCATGATTAATCATGAATCAAATGACACTTTAGATAAACCACTATTAATAAATCTAAATATTATGGAAAATACAGCAACAAAACCCGCAGATCCGCAGGCGCCGAAGTTCCCAGAACAGGTGACCGGCATGTATATATTGGCAGAGAGCCTGAAACGTCTGGGACTTATGGATGTGTATGGCCTCGTGGGCATACCAGTGACTGAGGCTGCATATGCAATGCAGAAGATAGGCATCAATTACTATGGCTTCCGTTTTGAGCAGCAGGCCGGTATGGCAGCCGCAACTCACGGATATCTTACAAAGCAACCAGGTGTGCTTCTGACAGTTTCATCACTCGGATTTATGAATGGATTGACAGCCACCACCAATGCGACAGTAAACTGCTATCCTATGATTCAGATCTCAGGAGCATCAGACCCTCAGATGGTAGACATGGACATGGGCACATATGAGCAGCTTGATCAGTTGAATACCGCGCGTCCATTCGTAAAGGCAGCGTTCCGTTGCTCACATGCAAAGGATATTCCTCAGGCAGTAGCACGTGCATATCGTGCAGCAGTAAGTGGCCGTCCTGGTGGTGTGTATATCGATATGACAACACCTGCACTTGGTGAGATCATGAATGCAGCAGACGCAGAAAAACTGTTCTATGAACCGGTAGATGTTGCATCACCAGTGGCTCCGACACAGAGCGCTGTAGATCGTGCTGTTGAAATCCTTACATCTGCAAAGCGTCCTGCAATCCTTCTTGGTAAGGGAGCAGCATATGCCCAGGTAGATGATAAGATTAAGGAACTCATCGAGACCTACAAGATTCCTTATCTTGCAATGTCAATGGCTAAGGGTCTGATGCCTGACAATGGCGAACTCAGCGCATTGAGTTGCAGAAGCACCATTATGGAAAAGGCTGATGTAGTGATGGTGATTGGCGCGAGAATCAACTGGATGCTTTCATTTGGCAAGGGTAAATGGAATCCTGACATGAAGTTTATCCAGCTCGATGTAGAGCCGAAAGAAATTGACCGAAACGTTCCTATTGCCGCTCCAGTAGTGGGCGATATGGGAGAATCACTCGACATGATCCTTGCAGCAATGAAGGGAAAGACAATGGCAGCCGACCCACAATGGCTCGCATCGCTTCAGGCTGAGTCTAAGGTTAAGAATGCTAAGTTTGCCACCCGATTGGCAGATGCAGCCAACGTAATGCCTATGACACACTGGACAGCACTGTCGGTAGTGAAACCTGTATTGGAATCAAATCCTGACGTAATCCTCATCAACGAAGGTGCAAATACTCTTGATGATACCCGAGACTCAGTCGACATGTTCTTGCCACGTCACCGTGTAGACTGTGCATCATGGTCGATCATGGGTATGGGTATGGGTTCAGCAATCGGTGCAGCAGTTGCCACAGGCAAGAAGGTAGTCGCAGTGGAAGGTGACTCTGCCTTTGGATTCTCAGGAATGGACTTTGCAACCATTTGCCGCTACAAACTCCCAGTAACAGTTGTGATCTTCAACAATGGTGGTATCTACAACGGTATCGGTGTCAATCCGTCAGGTGGCGACGCACCAGCCCCAACCACACTTGATATCAATGCCAAGTACAACCTTATTGGCGAGGCATTCGGAGCCAACAACTATCGTGTAGACAATCCGGCAGACCTTAAGAAGGCACTTGAAGAAGCCATTGCATCCGGCAAACCTTGCTTGATAGATGTGCAGCTTGCAGACAACTCCGGCTCTGAGAGTGGACACATTGGATATTTGAATCCGGCACCGCTTATTGAATATACAGTGTGATATTGAATTTAGAATTTAGAATTTTGGATTTTGAATTTAGAATTTAGAATTCAGAATTTTGAATTCAGAATTTAGAAATATAATAAATATTAATCTTATTAAAATCATTCTACTATGGATATATCACATGTAATTCTATATGCCATTGTCCCTATTATAGTGGTGATGTTGGCGGGATATATAGCCGGAAAGAAAGGGGCGTTCACAGGAGATGACGCCAAGAAATTTAATAAAGTAGTGCTCGACTTCGCATTGCCAGCAGCATTGTTCGTATCAATTGTGCAGGCATCCCGAGAGGATCTTGTGAAGGATATCAAGTTGACCATTGTGTCTACGATAGGTATCATGGCCTGTTTCATGATAGTCTACTTTGTATTTAAATACTGTTTTAAGAAGAATACCGGTGCAGATGCTGCAGTATCAGCATTGATCAGTGGTTCACCGACAATCGGATTCCTTGGTTTTGCGGTGTTGGAACCGATCTTCGGCACCTCACCATCCGTAGCACTTGTAGTTGCGATTGTAGGTATTGTGGTTAATGCAATTGGTATTCCGGTTGGTTTGTCATTGATGAATGCATCATTGGAGAAGCAGAATCCTGGAGCGGCCGGGAAGAAGGAGAGTGCTTGGAAGCCAGTGCTTCACGCTCTTGAGCAGCCGGTGGCCTGGGCACCTATCTTGGCAGTGATTTGGGTAGTAATTGGAATTCCATGGCCTAAGGAACTTAGCCCATCGTTCGACCTTATTGCAAAGGCCAATGCGTCAATGGCAGTGTTCTCAGCAGGTATTACCCTTTCAGCCATTAAGATTCAGATCAACTGGCAGGCAGTGCTTGGCTCAATCATGAAGATGATCATGATGCCTGCAGTGGTATTGATCCTTGGTCTATTGTTCAAGATGGATCCATTGAACTTGAAGATGCTTGTAGTGGCAGCAGCCCTTCCACCAGCCTTCTCAGGTATCATTATTGCGGATGAGTATAATACTTATGTCGCCACCGGTACTTCATCTTTGACATTGTCAGTGATACTCTTTATCGGGTTCTGTCCGCTTTGGATATGGCTCACTAATCTTGCTATTGGTGCGTTCTAAAGCTAATATAGAAATTTTGATAATGCCTCAGGTCAATTTTGGCCTGAGGCTTTTTTTGACTGTGTGGGGCGCATGCGGAGCATAGAAGCCCCCTTGCCCCCTAAAGGGGGAATTTTTTGGACCTAATTGACGGTGTGGGGCGCATGCGGAGCATGCTTCCTTACGTTTTGGACGCTGGGAGGGGGGCGGAGGGGGCTTGCTGCTTGGGTTGAAATTATTATTTTATGTTAAATGGGTGGGAATGTCAGGATTTTTTTGTAATTTTGTCGCGTATTATGCGACGATTTTTCTTAATATTGAGTTCGTTGTTGTTTCTTGCTCTTATGCTGGCGCAACCGTCGATGCGCACAAGGGTAGGAAACACTATTGTCTCCATGGCCGAATCCGGCGGTGGGGATGAACCGCAATTGCCTGAAATCGTTGCGACAAACCTTCCGGAAAGTGATACGCTTGTCGGCATAAAGCCGATGTCGCCTGATAGCATTCTGAAGTATGCAAATTCTTCTGCATTAGATTCGTTGGCTTCAGATAGCGTATGGATTGAGGGAGACAGCGTCATCTTTGAAAAGACGGAATTGGATTCTTTAGCCTCAGACAGTGTTGATGTCGATTTATTTGACAGGGAGCCAATTGAGCGCGATTCAATAGGAGAAGACCGATCCGGACTGACGCGCATAAACCGCGAAAAAATCGACATAGAGAGCGCAGTTGCGTTTTCAGCCCAAGACTCAGTAGTGCTTATTGGCAATAATCTTGCATATCTCTATGGAAAAGGGAAAGTGGAGTATGGGCAATTCAAACTTGATGCTGATGAAATCAAGATGGTGATGGACTCCACGACGGTGTATGCCACAGGGCGACTTGACAGTGTGGGAGAATTGATTGGTAAGCCGGTGTTTCAAGATGGAGGAGACAGTTATGAATCAAAGAGCATGTCGTTTAACTTCAAGAATCAGCGTGGCTTTATAACAGACATCATCACTGAGCAGGGGGAAGGGTATTTGACAGGAGGACGCGCCAAGAAAATGGAGGATGGAAGTTTCTTCGCCGAAGATGCCATGTATACCACCTGCGACGAGCATGAGCATCCTCACTTCTATTTCCAGTTGACTCGCGGTAAGATCCGCCCCGGAAAAGATGTTGTGTCAGGACCTGTGTATATGGTGGTGGCCGATGTTCCGCTGCCACTTGCGTTGCCATTTGGATATTTCCCATTCAGCAAGGAATATTCATCAGGCATCATATTCCCGACATTTGGCGACGATTACAACAGGGGGTTCTATATGAGAAACGGCGGCTATTACTTCGCCTTCAGCGACTATGTGGATTTGGCTGTGACCGGAGAGATCTATACCAAGGGTTCCTGGGGAATCACCGGAAGGTCTTCCTATAGAAAAAGATATAGATACAATGGGTCGTTTAACATCTCATTCCTAAACACAGTTACAGGCGACAAAGGATTGCCGGACTATGCAAAACAGCACAACTTCCAGGTGATTTGGAGCCACTCCATGGACCAGAAAGCGAATCCCAATATGTCGTTTTCTGCCTCAGTCAACTTTTCAACCTCCGGCTATACGCGCAATGACCTGAATTCATATTATTCCAATTCATTTACAGAGAATACGAAGTCGAGTACGGTCAATTTGACCTATCGTTTTCCCGGTACGAAGTGGGCTGCGAGTGCATCGATGAACATCAGCCAGCGCACACAAGACTCCACACTTGCCGTGTCTTTTCCAAACCTGAATGTCACACTGGGACAGGTGGCACCCTTCAAGCGTAAGAAAGCGGCAGGGGCTGAGAGATGGTATGAAAAGATTAAATTGAGCTACACAGGACAATTTCAGAACTCACTCACCGCCCAGCAGGACGTATTCTTCAAGAAAAGTCTGATCAAAGACTGGAGAAACGGTATTAGACACTCAGTTCCGGTGTCGGCGACATTCTCAGTGCTGAAATACATCAATCTTTCTCCTTCGCTGAGCATGACCGACCGCATGTATACCTCCAAGATAAAGAGAAATTGGGATCCGAATGCGGCTGCTGAAGTGGCTGACACATGCTATGGGTTCTATAATTTGTTTGAATTCCAGGCATCATTGTCGGCAGATACCAAATTGTATGGTTTCTACAAACCGATGAAATTTTTAGGCAACAAGGTGCAGATGATACGCCACGTCTTGACACCGAGCCTTTCCTATAACTATACACCGGACTTCAGCGCTCCGTTTTGGGGAGGCTGGGGACAGTATTCCTACGTTAACAATGCCGGCGAGACGGTGACAAAAAAATACAACTACTTCCAGCATGGAGTGGTAGGAAGTCTTGGACAAGGTATGTCAAGTTCGGTGACCCTCTCACTCGCCAACAACTTGGAGATGAAAGTGAGGAGCGACCAGGACTCCACAGGAGTAAAGAAAATATCTTTGATAGAAAACCTCTCACTCAGCCAGAGCTATAACTTTGCTGCAGACTCCATGAATTGGAGCTACCTGAACACCTCCATCCTGCTCCGCCTGACCAAAAGCTTCAATCTGAACCTAAGCGCAACGTGGGATCCGTATACGTATGCGCTTAACTCAAGTGGTAGCCCTGTGAGAGTTAACAAATTGAGAATAAAGGCAGGCAAGGGATTGTATAAATTGACATCGACAGGAACCTCATTCAGTTATACCATTAACAACAGCACCTTCAAGAAGAAGGACGACAAGAACAAAAATAATCGGAACCGTAATAACGACTACGACGATTATGATGAGGATTATGATGAAGATGAGGAAGAATTTGCTGAGCAACCGCTAAAGCGAAGAAGGGGAACAGATCAGGAAGAAACTAAGAAAAATGATGCTGACGGCTACACTCCATGGGATTGCCCCTGGAGCCTGAGTTTCAACTACTCGATCAACTATACGGGACTTGGCACGTTTGACTACGAGAAAATGGACTATCGGGGTAAGTTTAATCAGAACCTATCGGTGTCAGGAAATATAAGGCCCACGAAGAACTGGAATGTATCGATGTCGTGCAGTTACGACTTCCAAGCGAAGAAGATAGCGTATATGAACCTGAATATTTCTCGCGACATGCACTGCTTCACGATGAGTTGCTCCATCATTCCGGTTGGAATGTATAAAAGTTTCAATTTCAACGTAGCAGTGAAGTCCTCCCTGCTGAAAGATATCAAATATGACAAGCAGTCGTCGCGGCTAAATGGCATCAATTGGTAAAAATATTTGGAGATTAGGAAAAATTATATTAATTTTGTAGAGATTTATCGAAGCATGGCCCGACAGCTGCATCAAGTGACAAGGGATTTAAAACGAGTAATCGCCCGGCTTGCCTCAGAAAGAGACAAGGCATTTGAAGAGCGAGCGCGTCTCAAGGAAGAGAACGAAAGATTGAGGCTCCAACTTGAGGAGAGAGGGAGGGAACTTTCTGCCGCCAGGATGGAGGTGGATTTCCTGACAGTGTCGCATCGGCTTGCCGATTCACCCGAGAATCTAATTTCGGCGCGCAGAAGGCTGCAGAGATTGATCGCAAAAATAGACAGATGCGTCGCTCTCCTCAAGGATGACGCAGACATCAGCTGATGAATTCTAAAGAGATTAAATTCAATATAGAAGTCAATATAGCCGGAGAGAGATTCTCACTGAATGTGCCCTTGTCGAAGCAAGATTTCGTAAGGAAAACTGAGGCAGAAATGGAGTTTTGCCTAAAAGAATTCAGGAGAAGATATCCCGGAAAGGGCCAGAAAGAATTGCTGGCGATGATGGCATATCATTATGCATCCAACTATTACGCATTTGCTGAGCAGCAGGAGCGTGAGATAGAGGAAGCCGAAGAACTGCTCAGAGAGGCAGAGCGGCTTTGTGGGGACGCGGACAGCGAGGACCCAAAAGAGGATGCAGAAGAGTTTGACATCGATTGACGCATTGCAAAATCCTTTATATTTCTGAGGCTGAAAACGCCAGGCATCATCCTTCCGGCATCGGATTGCGGGAAGGAATTTCCGCGTACCCTAAAGTCGGGTAACTAAAGATTAATAACAAACAACAATAAAAAACATTTATATAACTAAAAGACATGACAACAGCAATATGGATCATCATAGCAGTAGTGGCAGCCATCGCAGGATATGCAGTGGCCACCGCTATGAGCAGCAAAAGCGCCGGGAGCAGGGCCAATATGATACTCGAGGATGCCCGCAAAGACGCTGAAGTGATCAAAGAAAAGAAGATAATCGAGGCTAAAGAGCAGGAGGTGAAGATTCTGTCGGAAGCTGATCGTAACGCCAACGCAAAGATGCAGAAAGCCCAGGCTTCTGAAGCGCGTGCCAAGCAGAGAGAAATCCAACTCAACCAGCAGCAGGCAGAACTCAACCGCCGGAAGAAAGAACTTGACTCGCAGAAGCAGAGCCTTGACACAAGACTCAACAACGCCGAAAATCTTGAGCGCACGCTTGAGGCAAGGAAAGGGGAAGTGGAGCATCTTTACCGTCAGGCTCAGGAGCAGCTTGAGCATATCTCAGGGCTTTCAGCCGAAGAGGCACGTGAACGTCTGATCGAAAGCCTTAAAGATGAGGCGAGAACTGCAGCCCAAGGATATATCAACGATATAATGGATGAGGCGAAACTCACTGCCAACAAGGAGGCCAAGAAGATTGTGATTCAATCAATTCAGAGAGTTGCGACTGAAGCCGCTGTAGAGAACTCTGTGACTGTATTCCATATAGAAAATGATGAAATCAAGGGTAGGATCATCGGTCGAGAGGGTCGCAATATCCGCGCACTCGAGGCTGCTACCGGTATTGAAATTATCGTAGACGACACTCCGGAAGCAATCGTGCTTTCAGGATTTGACCCTGTGCGCCGTGAGATAGCTCGCCTGGCTCTTCATCAGCTTGTGCTTGACGGACGTATCCACCCTGCTCGCATAGAGGAAGTCGTGGCAAAAGTGAAAAAGCAGGTGGAAGAGGAAATCAACGAAACCGGCAAGCGCACTTGCATCGACCTTGGAATCCATGGACTCCATCCTGAACTTATCAGAATGGTGGGCAAAATGAAATATCGCTCATCTTACGGACAAAACCTATTGCAGCACGCAAGAGAGACAGCCAACCTTTGCGCCATCATGGCAGCAGAGTTGGGCCTGAATCCTAAAAAGGCGCGCAGAGCGGGTCTGCTCCACGACATAGGCAAGGTGCCTGACGACGATCCGGAAATCCCACATGCAATCTTCGGCATGAAACTTGCGGAGAAATTCAAGGAGAAGCCTGATATCTGCAATGCCATCGGCGCGCACCATGATGAAGTGGAGATGACAAGTCTTCTTTCACCAATTGTGCAGGTGTGTGACGCAATCTCCGGAGCACGTCCGGGAGCACGCCGTGAGATAGTAGAGGCCTATATTAAGAGACTCAACGACCTTGAGCAGCTTGCATTGTCGTATCCAGGAGTAATAAAGACCTATGCAATCCAGGCAGGTCGCGAACTTCGAGTGATAGTAGGGGCTGACAAGATTTCAGATGAAGAAATCGACAGCCTATCAGCCAATATAGCCAAGAAAATCCAGGACGAGCTTACTTATCCGGGACAGGTGAAGATCACCGTGATACGCGAGACCCGTGCCGTGGCATATGCCAAATAATAAGGAGGCGAGCCTATGGATGAATTAGAGAACAAACCTATACCGGACTGCACGGAGTGTGGCGGCTGCGACACGGGAGGCTGCGGCGGATGTGGAGGAGGCTGCAGTGGAGGCTGTGGCAATACCAATCCGGAAGCAGATAATGCCGACGAAATCGAAGCTTGCGAATCGCACAAGGTGATGGGATGGCGGCGTGAGCCGCGTGGCAAACTCTTTGCCACCAATTGGCTTGGCGACATCTCGACTGTGGCAGACTTTCCGGCGGTGCAGGTGCAGTTTAAGAACACGCGAGCCGGCTTTTACCTGAACACTGCGAAACTGAATCTGGAGATTGGTGACACAGTTGCGGTGGAAGCTGCCAATGGTCATGATATCGGACAGGTGACTATGGTGGGTCCGCTGGTCAGGATGCAGATGGTGAAAGCGAAGATGGATCCTGATAATCTTGAGGAACTCAAGAAGGTGTTCCGAAAAGCCCGTCCGTCGGATTTAGAGAGATTCAATGAGGCGAGGAGCAAAGAGCACAGCACGATGATCAAATCGCGAGCCATTGCCGAAGAACTTGGCCTGAATATGAAGATCGGTGACGTGGAATACCAGGGAGACGGCAGCAAAGCCATCTTCTATTACATAGCCGATGAACGAGTTGACTTCAGAAAATTGATCCGCATTCTTGCTGATGAATTCAAGGTGAGGATTGAGATGAAGCAGATAGGTGCGCGCCAGGAGACAGGGCGCATCGGAGGCATCGGGCCTTGTGGCCGGCCACTTTGCTGCTCAAGCTGGATGACCCACTTTGTGAGTGTCGGCACCGGAGCTGCCAGGATGCAGGACCTTTCAATGAATCCGCAGAAACTTGCAGGACAATGTGCAAAACTCAAATGCTGTCTTAATTTTGAGATCGATGCATATGCTGAAGCCGTAAAGCAGTTGCCTTCGAGAGATGAAGTGCTTCAGACCAAGGACGGAGACTTCTTCCTATTCAAGACAGACATCTTGACAAGGACTCTTACATACAGCAGCGACAGGAAAACGGCAGCAAACCTTACAGTGATTCCTGCATCAAGAGCCTTTGAAATCATTGCTCTTAATAAGCAGGGAATCAAGGTGGATCGTCTTGACGAAGAGGCTGATGGCAAAGATGAGATGAGAGAGTATATCGATCTTACTGACCAAGATGCCTTGACAAGGTTTGACAAGGCTAAGAAAAAGAAATCGAAGCACAAGCAGGGTCAGCACAACGACAGACATATGGCCCAGCAGGAAAACCGCAGTGTGGAAGCAGAAGATCGTCAGAATACCGAAACAGGTCACGAAGGGGGAAGAAAGTCGGGCAATCAGCGCCGGCAGAAGCGCCAACAGCGCAACAGAGACCACAATACAAACAACAAGGAGACAAATGACGCATAATAATCTTAAGGAACACCTTACAGATCCAATCTTCCAGGTCATTGGCAAGACTGCCGATGATTTGGGTCTTGAAGTCTATGTAGTAGGCGGATATGTGCGTGATTTGTTTTTAGATCGTCATTCCGCAGATTTGGATTTCGTGACCGTAGGAAGCGGGATTGAACTTGCGCGGGCAGTGTCGGAAAGGCTTGGAAAGAAAGGGAAACTGACTGTATATGCCAATTATGGCACAGCGCAGATCAAGCACAAGGGTTTGGAATTGGAATTTGTAGGGGCAAGGAAAGAAAGTTATACCCGCAATTCGCGCAATCCCATTGTGGAGAATGGAACTCTCGATGATGACCAGAAAAGGCGAGACTTCACCATCAATGCCATGGCAATTTGCCTGAATGCGGCCAGATATGGCGAGCTTGTGGATCCTTTTGACGGATTGGCGGATCTTGATGCCAAGATCATCAGAACTCCTCTTGACCCGGATGTGACTTTCAGTGATGATCCGCTGAGGATGATGAGAGCCATACGGTTTGCCACGCAGCTTGAGTTTGAGATCCTCCCGGAGACATTTGAAGGGATAAAAAGAAATGCAGAGAGGATAAAGATCATCACCAAGGAGCGAATTAATGACGAACTTGGAAAGATAATGAGATCCCGTCGACCGTCGATAGGTTTTCACCTTCTTGATGAGTCAGGACTTCTGCAACTGATAATGCCTGAGGTGTATGCACTCAAGGGAGTGGAGAGTGTTGGAGGAAGGGCCCACAAAGATAATTTCCTGCACACTCTGCAGGTGGTGGATAACGTGGCTGACAGGTCGGACAACGAATGGCTCCGCTGGGCGGCTTTGCTTCACGACATTGCCAAGCCGGTAACAAAAAAATGGGACAACAACTTAGGCTGGACCTTCCACAACCATAACTTCATAGGAGAAAGGATGGTGCCGAAGATTTTCCAGGCGATGAAGATGCCGCTCAACGACAAGATGAAGTATGTGCAGAAACTTGTCGGGCTTCACATGCGTCCGCAGCAGGTGGGCGAGGAAGGGGTCAGCGATTCCGGAGTGCGTCGACTGCTGACAGATGCCGGCGAGGATGTGGAGGACTTGATGATCCTTGCAGAAAGCGACCTGACATCTCGGAATCCAGTCAAAGTAAAATCCGCACTCGATGGGTTTATGGCATTGAGAGAAAGGATGAAGGAAATTATCGCGGCCGACGACTACAGGAAATGGAAGAATCCTATCAATGGACATGAGATCATGGAAAGGCTTGGGCTTCCCCCATCGCAGGAGATATCAAGGCTGAAGCAGATAGTGAAAGACGCGATACTTGACGGCGTGATTCCTAACGACCATGATGCGGCTTGGGAATATCTTTTGGCGCATCGGGGGGATATAAGCCCCCTTGCCCCCTAAAGGGGGGATATGTTGGGGAGGGTATAATAAAGTATATATGATTTGCGTTAAGCATTCAGAGATATACCATCGCTATGTTGACAGTGTATAATGATAAATACTTACGAATATGTGTGGAATAGTAGGATATGTAGGAGACCGTAATGCCTACGATATTCTTATAAAAGGCTTACATCGGCTTGAATACCGAGGATATGACAGTGCGGGAGTCGCTCTGGTCAGTCCGTCAGGAAAACTCAATGTGTATAAAGCACTTGGCAAAGTATCAAATCTTGAAGCATATTGCAAGGACAAGGACACTAATGGGGGAACCGGCATAGCCCATACGCGCTGGGCTACCCATGGAGAACCATCAGACCGCAATGCCCATCCTCACTATAGTGAAGATGAGGAGATAGCTCTTGTGCACAACGGCACAATAGAAAATTATAAGGTTTTGAAGGATGCCTTGATACAGAACGGATGCAAATTCCAATCGGAGACCGACACTGAGGTGCTGGTGCAGCTGATAGAGTATATCAGGACTCACAACGATTGCACTCTTCTTGAGGCTGTTAAGGAGGCGCTTCGCCAGGTGGTAGGCGCCTACGCAATCGCCGTGATAGAAAAGAATAATCCTGATGTCATCATTGCGGCGCGTAAGAGCAGCCCGCTTGTGATTGGCATAGGGGAGGGAGAAATGTTTCTTGCCTCTGATGCGACTCCTATTGTGGAGTATACGAAGGATGTGGTGTATGTCAAAGACAATGAGATTGCCATCATATCTAAGAATGAGCCGTTGAAATTGATCAACCTCAATAATGAGGAAACGACGGTAGATGTGAAAACACTCGAACTTTCCATATCTCAGCTTGAGAAAGGTGGGTATCCGCATTTTATGCTCAAGGAGATTTTTGAGCAGCCGGTCACACTGCTCGATTGCATAAGAGGCAGGGTGATAAATGGAGGTCAGGACATTATAGTAAGTGGTGTGCTTGACAGCAAGGAGAAGTTTATGAATGCCAAGCGTATCATCATAGTGGCATGCGGCACATCTTGGCATGCATCGCTTATTGGCAAATATCTGATTCAGGACATGTGCAGGATTCCGGTAGAAGTGGAATATGCGAGCGAATTCCGCTACAGCAACCCAGTGCTTGATGAGAGGGATGTGGTGATAGCAGTCTCACAGAGCGGCGAGACGGCCGACACGCTCGCTGCCATCCAGAAGGCACACGACGCCGGCGCATATGTATATGGTATCAGCAATGTAGTGGGGAGTTCAATTCCTCGCAACACTGACTCCGGCACATACATTCATGTTGGCCCGGAAATTGGAGTTGCGTCTACTAAAGCTTTCACCGGGCAGGTGATGGTGCTTACGCTTATTGCAATGGCAATAGCAGAGATAAAGGGCACTAAGCCGAAAGAAGAACTTGTCAAGATAGGGGAGGAGATTTTGAAGATACCCGAGTATGTGAAACAGACGCTTGCTCTCAATGACCAGATAGAAAGATTGTCGCTTATATTCACATATGCCCACAACTTCCTATATTTAGGACGAGGATACAGTTATCCTGTGGCTCTTGAAGGGGCATTGAAGCTTAAGGAAATCTCCTACATCCATGCCGAGGGCTATCCGGCGGCTGAGATGAAGCATGGTCCGATTGCCCTAATTGATGCGGAGATGCCTACTGTCATCATCGCGCCCAACGACCATCTGTATGAAAAGATTGTCAACAATGTGCAGCAGGTGAAGGCACGCCATGGAAGTGTGATAGCGATCGTCACCGAGGGAGACAAGGAAATCAAGAATATTGCCGACCATGTGATAGAGGTGCCTAACGTTCCGGAATGCCTCACACCGATAATCACCAGCATACCGCTTCAGCTCTTGTCGTATTACATTGCCATCAACAAAGGAAAGAACGTGGATATGCCGAGAAATTTGGCAAAATCGGTGACTGTGGAATAAAAACGATATATTATTGATACTCATCTGTATAATATATTCTTATAAGAATAAGGGAGTGTGCGGATGAAAAAAAATGCACATCCGCACACTTTTTTTTCTTGAAAAATTTGGTGCATTCAAAAAAAAGTTGTAATTTTGCACTCGGTTTCGGGAATGAAGTGAGAAACCGAACAAACAATGCCTCTTTAGCTCAGTTGGCCAGAGCACGTGATTTGTAATCTCGGGGTCGTT
>CAZCZX010000052.1:0-15597 GCA_964503095.1 uncultured Sangeribacter sp. | reverse complement strand
TCGCACCACAATCGCCTTTACTCCAAAATTTCAGGAATCTATGCCGGAATTGACGACACTGTGCTCACTGTGTTCGCACCGCAATCGCCTTCACTCTCTTACTTTTTATCGGGAAGGTAAGTCTCCATTAGAATCAAGTTTGAACCAACTTGAACCTACTCCTATTTTTGAATCTTGGTTTTTTTGTGTACTTTTGTATTCAAATATTACAACTTCTCAAAACTAACTGCTATTATGAATAAGATTTTAAGATATTTCATCGCGCTTATACCGGCATTTATCGCAGGGGGATGTTCCGGAGGACAGGATTCTCCAGAGCCAACAAAGCCTCAAAATCCTCCAACTCAGGAGAAATTGGAAATCAAGATCAGTCCATCCTTATCCGATAGCCGCGCTACTGACTACGGATTTGAATCAGGAGACTGCATCGGACTCTATGTGGTGAATTATGCCGGAGGTAAACCGGGAACTCTCGGCAATTCAGGCAACCATGTCGACAACATGCGTTTCACCTACAACGGCACTTGGAATCCCGACTCACCAGTGACTTGGAATGACAATGAGACCCATGCCGATTTCTATGTCTACTACCCTTATTCAAGCGTAAAATCTGTAAATGCGCATGAATTCGCTGTCAAATCTGACCAATCAACAGAGGATGCCTACAAGGCTTCCGATCTCATGACAGGAAAGGCTCTCAATATCACTCCGACTGCCTCTGCCATTGAGATTCCTGTGAGCCATGCTATGAGCCGAGCCTCAATCTATCTTGAAGCCGGCAACGGCTTTACAGCCGAATCGCTCGCAAAGGCTGACATCTCTGTAAAAATCAATGGAGTAAAATGCAGTGCAACTATAAATATCACCACAGGAGAAGTGACTCCTTCCGGACAATCAACATCACTTACCCCACTACTTACAGGCAATTGCTATAAGGCCCTCATTGTGCCGCAGACCGTAGAAAACGGCAATCTCATCACTATAACGGCTGACGGAAGAGAATTTAATCTGCAGAAAGGATTTACGTTTGAGGGTGGGAAAAACCATAATTTCACTATTACATTAAGCAAGACCTCTGCCGGAGTAAATGTCAACATCACCCCATGGATTGACGATGACTCTGACAATGGAGGCACTGCCGAATGATGCATAGCAACAAGGACAACATGATGAAAATACAAATTTACTCAGCCGGACTGGCTGCAGCAATGCTCCTTGCAGGGTGCTCGGAAGATATTCTCAAGGCTCCGGGGCAGGAAATGCAGGAAGATGGGAAAATCTGTCTTGCCGGAGAAATTAATCAAGTGGCTACCACGCGTGTCAACGACGAGGGGTTTGCCGACAGCGACGTGATGGGGGTCTACATTGTAGACTATAACGGCAATAACCCTGGAACGCTTCTTTCCAAAGGTAACCGCGGCGACAATGTCCGCCATACTTTTGACGAGGCTGCCTATAAATGGAGTTCTGCATACGATCTCTTCTGGAAAGACAAGCATACCCGTATCGATGTCTACGGTTATTATCCATTTGGATCGCCCGACGATGTGAACAACTATAAATTTACGGTAAAGACAAATCAGGCGTCTATTCCCGACGATGGAACGATGGGCGAATATGAGGCATCTGACTTCCTGTGGGGAAAAGTGGCGGGAGTGGAACCGACTTCAAGCGTTATCCGCCTTCCTATGACTCACCGAATGGCAAATGCGCGCGTCACTCTTACTGAAGGGACAGGGTTTGCCGACGGCGAATGGACAAAGACCAAAAAGCAAGTGCTCGTAAGCAATACGGTGCAGGATGCCACAATAGATCTCGCCACAGGAACAGTAAAAGCAGATGGAAACGTTGGAGCAACATCAATAATTCCAAGCAATCGCGGTGATGAATGGAGGGCTATCGTGGTGCCTCAGACCATCGCGCCGGGCACAGTGCTATTCAATATTACCATTGACGGCATTCCTTACCGTTTTTCAAAGAGCGAGGAGTTTAGTTATCTTTCAGGCAAGATGAGCAACTTCACCATCAGGGTAGACAAGAAAGAGTTGACTGGCGACTATGCGCTCACTCTTGTCAGCGAGAGCATCACAGCATGGGAAAGCGATCTCGTAAGCCATGACGCCACTTCAAAAGAGTACGTGATAGTGGAGTCAACTCCTGGTGGCCTTAAAGAAGCCATAGCCGCTGCCGGCAAAGATTACACTAAACTGAAAAATCTGAAAATAACAGGCGAAATAGATTCGCGCGACTTCTACTTCATGCGCGATGAGATGGTTGCTCTGCAGGCTCTCAATCTAAAAGAGGTGAAGATAAAAGCAATCCATCATGATCCTATCCATGGCATGACATGCAATGAGGATCAAATACCTAATAGTGCATTTTACATTAATGCCACTAATGGAGGCAAAACAAGTCTTACACGACTCATCCTGCCTGATAACCTTCGCTCTATTGGGGTGAGATCATTCTATGGATGCGTGAATCTAACGGGCTCACTGTTTATTCCAGAGGGAGTAATTGATATTCAAAATGGAGCGTTTACTGGCTGTAGGTCACTTACCGGGTCACTGTCACTTCCATCTACATTGAAATACATAGGCAACTCACAGAATTCTGATACAGGAGAAATCGATTTTGATGGAGATGAGGGCATAGACTATTATAATGGTGTTTTTAGTGGCTGTGGATTCACATGTGAACTCGTAATCCCAGATAATGTAGAACTAATTCGTGGTTATGCTTTCGAAAACTGCAAAGGCTTATATGGCAATCTGAGGTTGCCAGATAAACTTAAAAGAATCGGGGCTCGGGCTTTTGCTTTCTGTCCGAATCTTAGCGGATCGCTTGAAATTCCACAGGGTGTCACTGATATTCCATCAGAAGCATTTCATGGTTGTGGGTTTGATGGGACCCTGACACTTCACGACGGAATTGTCACAATTGGGAACGATGCGTTCAACGGATGCCATTTCCGTGGAGAATTGGCACTGCCAAAAAATCTTATGGTTGTCAACGACGGAGTGTTCTATGGCTGCGACTTTTCTGGAGATCTCGTGCTTCCCAAGACTTTGGTGACAATTGGAGAGCGTGCATTCGCCTACAACTGGCGCCTTATGGGAACATTGGAATTTGGAGAAGGCCTTATTACTATCGGAGCAGGCGCATTTGCACATTGCCGTAGCCTTGAAGGTCTCGTTTTCCCAGAAAGTCTTGAAAACATCCGCTATGAGGCAAGTTATTATGAAGATGGAGGAGCCTTTCAAGGATGCTATGGCATAGGGAAGATAGTCTGCAAAAGTGAAATCCCACCATATATCCAACAAGGGGCTTTAGACGGAGTTGCGAAAGATAATTTCACACTTGAGGTGCCAGAGACTGCCATCACTCAGTATCAGACTGCAATTGGCTGGTGCGACTTCAAGCGCATCGCTGCTCACCATGAGTTAGTGTGCCGTCCGGCTGTGGCATGTGCTCTCGGCACAGAACACAAGCAGACTCTTGTGATAGATGCGGAAGGAGACTGGGAAGTGGAGTCAAAGCCTGACTGGTGTGTACTGTCTAAAACTTCAGGCAACAAGAAAAGTGAGATAACCCTTACTATTAAGTCCACTTCAGCCGGAGACATACGTGAAGGCGACATAGTGTTCAATCTTAAAGGGAAAGACTATACTCATGCCTGCCATGTGACTCAATATGGATATGAATATGGCGAAGACCAGTTTCTGACCCTGCAAAAAGCTACCAAAGGAAACAACGGGGGCATCAACATAGTGATCATGGGCGATGGCTATGATGCAAAAGACATAGCTGGGGGAGAATACCTTGCAGATATGAAGCAAGAAATGGAATATTTCTTTGGGATTGAGCCATATACAACCTACCGCGACTATTTCAACGTCTACACAGCATTCCCACTATCTACTGAAAGTGGTGTCGGCACAATCAACTCAATACGATACAATCGATTCAACACCACCTACACAGGGGGTGTAGGACTCAAGTGCGACTACGATGAAGTATTCAGATATGTCAAGGGAGCACCAACTGTCGACAATAACAATCTTGACCAGACTCTGATCATCATCGTGCCTAACAGCACTGACTACGGAGGCATTTGCCAGATGTGGGAATCCGGAGCAGCCATCGCTTTCTGCCCGAAGAGTGACTATGGCTATCCTCTCGACTCGCGCGGTGTAATCCAGCACGAGGCCGGGGGTCACGGATTTGGGAAACTCGCCGATGAGTATATATACCATAACGCATTTATTGACGCATGCGGTTGCACATGCTGCGGGCACGTTCTGGAAATAGAACTTGCCAAGTCTATAGGATGGTATGACAATATCTCGCTTTCCGGCAAAATGCACGAGGTAGGGTGGAGCCACCTTATATTCGATTCTCGCTATAGCGACATTGTGGACATATTCGAGGGAGGATACATGCACAACCGTGGAGTATATCGCTCCGAGCAAAATAGCTGCATGAACAACGATATTCCGTATTACAGCACCATCAGTCGCCAGAGCATTGTCAAGCGCATAAAGAGATATGCCGGCGAGCAATTCGACTTTGAGGAATTCGTGGCTCTCGATAAGCGCTCGGCAGGAGCCACCACAAGAGCATTCGATGCCGGAGGAGCCAATGCCGGACATCGCTCGCTTCCGCCTGTAATCCACAGAGGAAGTCCGATTAAGTGAATTTAGAATTTTGAATTTAGAATTATTTAGAGGACTCTAAATCTTATTAAAAAATTACCATGCGCAATATTAAATCAATAGCAAGCGTTCTATTGTTGACTCTTGGTGTGGCTTCCTGCTCCAATGAGACAAATGAGCCTGCGGCAGTGGATGCCAACGATAAGGTCGCGATGTCGTTCACATTCAGCCACCCCGAGGAGACAAGGGCTACCGAGACCTCTTTTGAGCAAGGTGATGCCGTTGGTCTATTTTTGGCAGAGGCTGAAAAGCCACTTGAGTCATCGGGCAATGCCCTCAACAACGAAGGTCTTACCTTCACAGGCTCAGGATGGACAGCAGGAAGGAAACTCTATTGGGATGCCGGCACCTACAATGCTTATGCATATTTTCCGCGCCTTGATGAAGTCTCATCAGTGAGCGACCTGACATTCTCTGTGGCTACCGACCAGCGTGAAATCAGAGGCAACGTTATGGACGGATATGAGACCTCCGATTTCCTTCATGCTTCCTCCTTAGGGCTTGAGGCATCTCCAAATCCGGTCAGGCTTCAGTTTCGCCATATCATGAGCAAGCTCACAGTCAGGCTAATTAAAGGAGAGGACTATGAAGGGGAAATTCCGGAGAATGCCACTGTGTATATACATAACACAGTGACCGACGCAACGATTGACCTTGTGGCTGGGGTTGCCACCAAAAATGCCCGTGCCTCAGGCAAGACAGTAATCGCCCGCAAAGCAGGATCCACTTCCTACACCGCGATTATTGTTCCGCAAAGATTGGAAAATCGCGTGCCGCTCGTAGAGGTGGTGATGAATGGAGTCTCGTTCTTATATGAGAGCAAGTTCCTATTCAAGCCCGGCATCCACCATATTGTCAACCTCGTGGTAGACAAGAATCCTGAGCAGGTCAAGATTGAAATAGGAGGAGAGATAACGAATTGGAACTGATAACCATAAACGTCTAAATGTCTTCAAAAAGGAGAAAGATCAACATTGCCCTTATAATTTTAAGCCTGATATTATGGGGCTGGGCTGCAGGAATTTGCCTGCAGCCCAAACCTGACTCTATATCTGAGCAAAAAAACACCTTGGAGAAAAAGGATGCATCCGACATCACTACGCCTAATCTTGATCTTAATCCAGAAGCCGACACAACTTCGAAAGAGATATCTCTCCCGGACTATCACGCCAATTCCTCTGCTCACACAAATGCACATGCCACTCTCCCGGCAACCCAATTCAAAGATGCCGACATCAGAAGGCTAAGCAATGACAATCCGTTTCGGGCAGAAGCCCAGAAAGTGATGAGCGGACGACTTGAGGAAAATGACTCGGCAAGTCGCCACAGAATCCTGAGTTATTGCGAGCATCTCCGCACTTCATACACCACGCGCGACATCGACTTCCTTCGACAGGTTTTCAGCGAAAATGCCCTGATAATTGTGGGGCATACAGTCAAGACCGGCAATAAAGAGAATGCAGGGTCTTCCAACCGAAAAGTCAGCTATGGAATACGCTCAAAGAAGGAATATCTGGAAAGACTTGAGCGAATATTCAATTCAAACAGCAAGATTGATGTGAGATTCTCCGATTTCAAAATAATGCGACATCCTACTATGGATGGCATCTACGGAGTGACCCTAAGGCAGAAATACAGTTGCGACCAATACAGCGATGACGGCTATCTATTCCTGCTTTGGGATTTTCGCGATGCATCTATGCCATTGATACATGTACGCACTTGGCAACCGACTCCGGAAATAGTTGCCGGGAATGATGAAGTGATTGAAATAGGAGACTTTAACCTTGAATGACAGCTGATATGATGAAACGGACAAGCATAATTCTCAGGGTCATGATCATGGCATTGCTCGCGCATGCTTGTGTAGTCTCTATATCAGCACAAGAATTCAAGGTGGAGAGTTTCAAGGAACTGCCCAACGACATATCCGCATTCATAAATCCGGTGAAAGACCTTAACGACGAAGGATGCGCGATTGTGAAAGTCATAGCATCTTCTGCTGACTTTGCATTCTCTACACCATTGGGAATCGCCAAACGAATTGACAAGACCGGGGAGATATGGCTATATCTTCCCCGAGGGTCGAAGAAAATCACGCTTAAGCATCCTCAATGGGGAGTGATGCGCGACTATGCATTTCCTTCCAGACTTGAAAGCCACAAGACATATGAACTGTGCATAATAGAACCCTCAAAAAATCTTGAGATAGCATATACGACTCCTATAGTGACCACCATAAGAGACACATTGGTAGTGACCCGTGTAGACACCCTGGTGATAAAACCCACTAAGCCCAAAATTCCTTTTGAAACAGACCTTCTCCTTACGGCATGCTTTGGAGGCAAGGCCTCCTATCTTGCCGGGGGCTTGATGGCAACCTTTATGAGACGTCATGGCGGATTTATACATCTCTCTACGGATTTTGGCGCCACCGGCAAACTCCCCGAGAATTGCGACAAGCATGGTATGATCGACGGGGCTCAGAGATTTTATTCCGGCGACACCAAACGAAAGTCTTTTATGGCAACCGCCGGAGCCTCTCACAGAATTGGAGCTCACTTCGTAGTCTTTGAAGGAGTGGGATACTCTGCCAATACCCTTGCATGGGAGCTTGCACAGTCGGAGGGAGGAGGATACGTAAGAAACTCTTACTATAGCCATAGTGGGGTCACTGCTGAAGCAGGAGCCCAATTCAGATTCAAGCGAATCACAATAGCGGCATCTGTCATCACCGTAAAAGGATCAGAATGGTTTGGCTCTGTTGGAATTGGAATCAGACTTGGAAATCATAAAAAAAATTGATATGGCAATGAAGAATACCCGGCAAATATATTTCGTTCTTGTCCTGACAATAATTCTATTGGCTGGTTGCTCCAAGAATACTATCCCTGAATCTTTGGAGCCAACCATCCATCTTTCAGAAGCAACTGAAATATCGCGCACAGAGGCAAAAGTCACAGCCACGATAGATAAAAAAGGGTCTGCAAAATTGTCTTATATCAATCTGTTCTATGGAGAGACAGGCAATTCTACAATTTTGAAAACGTCCGGTAACCCTGATTTGGATATCGTACAATTCAACATTTCAGACCTAACGCCTGGTAAGACTTATACCTGCTATGTTGAAGCGGGGACCGCCACTGCCACTTTGAGATCAAACACCATAAGTTTCACAACAATACCTAATGAATTGCCAAAACTATCCTCTCCAATCCCTCTATCGACGGGACCGCTTGGGATTATAGTCAAGTTTGATATCATAGAGGATGGCGGAGAGCCAATATTGGAAGCAGGATGCTCAATTCGTATGGCAGACTCCTCCGAAAGTTGGCGGACATATCTTCCGGCAGAGAACTTACAACCCGGAGAATGGCAACTCAACATTACAGGGCTCAAACCTATGACGAATTACACCATTACTCCTTTTGCATCTAATTCCATAGGAGAAGCATATGGTGAACCCCTGGAATACACCACCAAAAATAGCATAGTGCTTACGCAGCCCGGCGATTTGGCAGCCTTATTCAAAAGGGAGACAGAAATTGACCTTGACATCCTTACCATCTCAGGACCAATGAATGGGTCAGACTTTAAGACGCTCCGAACTATACTTGGGGCGCAACAAGAAGAGCAACAATATATCTACAGTATAAAAGCCAAAGAAATCGACCTCACTGATGTCGTGATCACTGAAGGAGGAGAGTCTTATGATGGAAGCAGATTCATTGTGGCTGATGAGTTGACAACAGATATTTTTGCAGACTGCTTATTACTGCGAAGTGCCATCCTTCCCAATAGCGCGAAACTCATTGCTCGCAATGCCTTCGCAAGATGCACCGCACTTGAAACGATCACAATATCAGCAGGAATCAAGCAACTCCTCCCCTCTGCCGATTGCACTTCTTTAACATCTATTGAAGTCTCTGCTGCCAATAGCAATTTCTCATCAATAGATGGGGTGCTTTTCAATCGTGATGCTACGGAAATATTATGGTTCCCTATGGCTAAAACCGGAGAATACCAACTTCCATCTTCGATTATGGCTATCGGAGAGAATGCTTTCGCAGGCACCTCCATCACTACACTTACCATTCCAACGTCTGTGACCACTATCAGCCGAGGAGCCTTCTACGGATCCTCTCTGAAAGAGATATATCTTCCGGATAACTTGACCAACATTTCCGAGGGGATGTTTCAGGATTGCATCTCACTTACGAGTGTTCATCTTGGAGCCGGGACTGAATTCGTAGGAGACTATGCATTTGACGGCACTGACATTTCCAACCTTTATATAGCGGCAAGCATACCTCCATTTGCCACGGCCAACGCTTTTTTCAACGGGCGCAAACCTATGGCTGATAACTGCATCCTTCACGTGCCGCCAGGGAAAAAGAAAATCTACCGCAACAATTCCAATTGGGGAATATTCAACAATATCGAAGAGTATTGACATTATGGCTAAGGATAATAAGCAAGCAAAATCTTTTATATCCGATTCCGACACATCCGGCTATGTGACAGGCGAGGGTCAAGAATCGGGCATCGATTTGGGTGGGCTGTTTTCCAACAGGTTCACAAATATTCTACCATTGTATACCTCGCAAAAGGGGTCTACCCAACTCTATACAGCCTCAAAATATGGGAAACGCTTCGTTTTGAAGGGTCTGAAAGAGAACTATCGCAACGACCCTATCCTCAATTTGGCAATGGCAAAAGAATTTGAGATCGGAATTGCTCTCGAACATCCCAACATCAGGCGGACGATAAGTCTGGAGAATGTAGAGGGATTAGGACAAGTCATAGTGCTTGAATATATCGACGGGCGCTCACTTGAGTCTATGCTTCAAAAAGAATCCATTGATCAAGAAACGGCAAGATCAATTTGCCGTCAAGTGGCTGATGCCCTCTCTTACTTACATGGAAGAGAAGCCTTGCACCGTGATCTCAAACCAGCCAACATTCTTGTCTCATTCCAAGGAGGGACAGTGAAACTTATAGACTTCAATCTCGCTGACAACAATGAATTTATCATTTTGAAGAATCCAGCGGGTTCAGGGAAATACATCGCTCCTGAGCTATTGGAGGATGGGGCAAAACCAACTCGAGAAGCCGACATTTATTCTCTCGGTGTGGTAGCAGGGGAAATTGCCGAGGCTTCCGGAGATGCCTATCTTGCCTCGATTTCTGAAAAATGCCTGTCATCAAGCCTGCCTAAACGGAATGCCGGATTCAAACTACTGCAGGAAGGATTAACTCACAAGTCGGCAAAGATGCTTCTCACCGATTTGCTTTCTTCGGCTTGGCTCACTTATGCGCTTTGCACCATATGCATCGCGCTGGGCGCATTCATTGCATATAATTTAATAACCCATTAACACTATATACTTGATAACCTTCAGCTTTCGCATGGAAAAGTTGAGTAAAACACTTCACAATGGACAAACATAATGCCTTAAAATCCCTGATTGAATTGACCAATACTAATTTTGGAGGAATACCTTCAACACCAACTGAATTCAACTATCTAAGCCAAAAAATTCAACAGCGCACCGGCCAATCCATAAGTCAGTCGTCGATAAAAAGGCTATGGGGATATGTAGAATATACAAGTTTCCCATCCTTGACTACTCTTAATATTCTGGCTCAGTTCAATGGATTTACAGATTGGAATTCTTTTACCAACAGCCTGTATCCTAACGAATCAACCGATGATTCAGGATTTCTTGTCGATTCACTGGCTAATACAGACCGACTCGCCCAGGGAGAACGACTGGCCTTAAGCTGGGAGGGAGACAAGTCATGCGAATTGGAATGCATAAGCGACACAAGATTTAGAGTCATTAAATCGCACAATATAAAACTTCTTGCCGGAGATATTCTTACACTTCACACAATAAGCATTGGACATCCGATTTATGTAAGCGACATAGTGAGGGGAGAAGAACACATTGAAGGGTATATCGGAGCAAAGAAAGGAGGACTTAAAAGCTTCAAGATATTGCGCGCTGAGTGACAGATAAGAAAAAAAATGTGAAAAGAGCGGAAAATCAAGCAAAATTTACTAATTTTGCAGTATGATTAAAGCTGCTTTGATTGATATGGATGGAGTTCTCTACGACTCCATGAAATACCATACCCTCGCCTGGAAACAGATGATGGAGGAAAATGGAATCGAATGCAGCCGCGATGAGTTCTACCTGTATGAGGGTATGACCGGTGCGGCTACAATCGATCTTATATGGCAACGCGAATTCGGACATCCTTGCGATCCTGAAAAGCGGACTGCTCTTTATGACTATAAGACCCGCATATTTAAGGAAATCGGAGGCAATGAGCCGATGCCCGGAGCCGACCGTATGCTCCGCACTCTATGCGAACGCGGCATAAAGTGTGTAGTAGTGACCGGAAGTGGACAAGCCTCTCTAATCGACAATATCAAGAATGACTATCCCGGCGTGTTTGAAGATGGGATGATGGTCACTGCCCATGATGTGACGAAAGGGAAGCCAAATCCCGAACCATATCTCAAAGGGCTCGAAAAGGCTGGTGTCGCCCCGGAAGAAGCCATCGTGATTGAGAATGCTCCATTAGGCGTGAGAGCCGGTGTGGCTGCAGGGATTAAGACTATGGCAGTCTGCACAGGTCCTATTCCGAAAAAGAATTTTCAAGATGAAAAGGCTTGGGGGATATTCCCTTCGATGAATGAATTTGCCGACATGCTTCCTCTTGTGATCGACCTTCTCAATGCAGACTCCCCTTTCATCCTTGCGGACTCGAATACATCAGATCTCGTTGTGGCAAGATTGGCTGATCAGATGCCCTACATAGACACTCTTCCTCGCTGTGTGATTCCTGCGGGAGACGATCATAAAAATGTAGAATCGTTGACAAAGGTATGGCAAATGCTTTCTGAAAATGGAGCCACGCGCCGCTCTACTCTCTTCTGCATAGGGGGCGGAATGGTGACCGATCTTGGAGGGTTTGCTGCCGCCACTTTCAAAAGGGGAATGGATTGCATCAACGTGTCGACCACTTTATTGGGAATGGTAGATGCGGCAACGGGAGGAAAAACCGCTATAAATTTCGAAGGACTGAAAAATGAGGTGGGAGTCTTTGCAATGCCTAAAGATGTGGTGATCATCCCAGAGACTCTTGACACGCTTCCTTTAGATGAATTACTGTCAGGCTATGCCGAAATGCTCAAGACCGCTCTAATTGCTGATCCTGAAATGTATAAGGCTCTGCTTGATGTAGATAAATATATAAGCGACCGGCGTGCTCTCTTGCCGTGGATATTGAGATGCATTGAGATAAAAACGGGAGTGACTACCCGCGATCCAAAAGAAAAAGGGGAGAGAAAGATTCTCAATTTCGGGCATACAGCAGGGCATGCATTTGAGTCAATGGCACTTATCAACGGAACCCCTATTGCCCATGGGATTGCCGTGGCACATGGACTTCTGTGGGAACTGATTCTCTCAGCCACAGCATGTGGGAATAGCCGGAAAGGAATGCTTCCATCATCAAGCCTTTATCCCTATGCCACTATGCTCAAAGAGAGTTATCCGTCGCTTGGGGTGAAATGCTCCGATATCGACCAGTTGATTTCGCTAATGCGCCATGATAAGAAAAACACTTCTCCCGACAAGATCAATTTCACACTGATAAGTGAGATTGGAAAGCCTGAATGGGATAATTATCCTACAGAGGATGAGATCAGAAGTGCTTACGAAATTTATGGAGATTTAACGGGCAATCATTAAGCATATTTTTGAAATGAAAAAGGCCTTGCAATACATCATTCCGGTGCTTCTCTCGGTGCTTCTTCTATGGTATCTCTTCAAGAAGGTCAACTTCAAGGATGCCATGGATATCTTGAGCCATGGTGTAGACTATTGGTGGATATTGGCTGCCATGGGCATAAGCGTGTTTTCACACATTTTTCGCGCCATGAGGTGGAAAATCCAACTTGATGCACTAAATGTCAAGACCACCCTGATGGAATTGACATGCAGTGTATTTGGATGCTATGCCATGAATCTTGTGCTTCCGAGAGTGGGAGAAATCTGGAGGTGCACATTTGTGTCGAGCCGATCGAAAGCACATTTCACAACCGTTGTAGGCTCAATGATGGCAGAACGATTGATGGATACCCTCACAGTGCTGATGCTTACACTCTTTACTTTTATTGTGGCGGGACAGGCTCTTCTTTCATTTATGGAAAAATTCCCCATAGGAGCAGGAATTGTCAATTTCTTGTATTCTCCCTGGCTTTGGATATGCCTACTGATTGGAATCGTACTTATTTGTTGGATATTGAAAAGATATTGGAATAGTGCTATTCTTGTAAGGCTAAGAAAATGGAGTTTTGAAATCTGGAATGGCTTTTATGCGGTGGTGAAAATGCCCGGCAAGTGGAAATTCTTGCTTTTGTCTGCAGCCATATGGGGTTGCTACTATTTTCAATTATATGTGGCCTTCTATGCTTTCGACTTCACAAGAGAATTATGCTTTGAAAATGGAATGGCGTTTGGCTTGCTCCCATGTCTTGTCACTTTTGTACTCTCCTCAATCGGAATGGCAGTGCCAAGCAACGGAGGACTTGGTCCCTGGAATATTGCAGTAATGTTCGGTCTGGCCGTGTATGGCATCCCGGACGTAGAAGGAGCAGCGTTCTCTATCCTTCAATGGAGCGGACAAACTGTAATGCTAATAATTCTTGGAATATTTACGGCACTCTGGACAGGACTGACATCACAAAGACCGGTAAAGAATAATTAGGGAGGATTGTGTATGAATTACGATGATGACAGATATCACAGCGAAGAGGAAGATGACGAACTCTGGAGTGATGAACTTGATCTAAATACGAGCGACTCTGAAGATGCCGCTTCAGATTACTATGCCCATTCTTCCGACAGCGATGATTCAGAATGGAATGATAATGAGGATAATTATTCCTCAAAAAAATCCTATCCCATCGAATATGAAGAAGACACCGATTATTATAACGGAGAGGAAGAGCATGGCCATGATAGTGATGAGACATATCAAGAAGATTATTATAGTGATCCGGAGCCTAAACCTTCAAAATCAAAACGAGATGGGTTTTTCGGATCCAAATCAATCGACCATGAAGAGGATAATGATTTCTTTACGTCTGATGCCGAGCCGGTGGTGGAGAAGAAATCCAAATCGCATGTGCTTGATCCGGAAGACCCTGACTATTGGATAGAGGAAGAATCTGAAATAGAGAATATCATACACAAGACAAAGAATAAGTGGAAATGGTGGTTGGGGAGTGTCGTGGCGCTTCTTGTCATTGTCCTAAGCGCATGGATATGGTTTTTCCGCCCATATGTTGACGACGCAGTCAAATATGGATATATAAAAAACATGGAACGACGTGGTTCGATAGTCAAGACATTCGAAGGCTCAATGATACCATATAAGGAATTGGGCGACCCAAATCCTATGTATTTCCAGGAGATACGGTTTAGTGTGGAAAGTGATTCCTTAGCAGCGAAGATGAAAAGAATGATGCTTGGCTGTGTCCCAGTGAGAGTGGAATATGAACTTTATCATGCTTCGCTTCCATGGAAAGGAGATGAAAAAATGATCATTACGAAGGTGGATTCTGCAGATGTCAACAAGATTTTACCACCCGACTACAGATACTATAAGTGAATATGCAAAAGATATCAAAAAAACATATATCAGTCATTGGAAGTGCTATCGCCATCCTATTCCTGATGTGGGGATGTGCCTCCATAGGCAATCCGTCAGGAGGACCTCGAGATGAGGATCCCCCACGCTTTGTAAGAGCTTATCCAAATCCAGGTTCTGTAGATGTAGATCCGAGCAACATATACATTGATTTCAATGAGCTGGTCAATGTCAAGGATGCTTTCCAGAATGTAATTCTTTCCCCTCCTGGGAAGTCTACTCCACGTGTATCTACCAGAGGACGACGTGTAGTAGTAAATATCACTGATACACTGCTACCCAACACGACTTACACCATAGATTTCGGTGACGCCATTGAGGATAACAACGAGGCCAACAAATTATCAGGATTTGCTTACACCTTCTCTACCGGTCCTACACTCGATTCTCTTCGCATAGGAGGCATGGTGCTTGGCGCAGAAGATATGGAGCCACAGCAGGGAGTATTCGTAGGAGCCTATATTTCAAAAGAGGATTCCGCTTTTATTCGTATGCCATTTGAAAGATTGTCGCGTACGGATGAATATGGCAGGTTTATCATTCGTGGACTTCAGGACACCACTTACCGACTGTTTGCCCTAAGGGATCTTGATAATGACAAGCATTTTGCAAATCCGGAAGAAGATATAGCATGGTTTGAGGATATCATTCGTCCCACATCAGAGAGAATCACCGCAACCGATACTATCCGAGATCTATATACCGGAGCTGTAGACACCGTTATCTATCGTGAGCGCACACGCTATCTGCCCAATAATGTTTTGCTGAGGATGTTTAACACTGGTCTTAAGCCCCAGTATCTTGTCAGCTATACTCGCCCTGACTCTACAAGGCTTGAGTTCATATTTAATTCTCCGAGTGAAAAGCAACCGAGGATTATGATTGCTGACGATGAGATATATTCCGAGCCATTGAAAGCTGAGCGCTCTATAGGGAATGACACACTAACATTTTGGCTTCCCAGGGAACTCGCCTCTCGCGACACTTTGAGACTTGCTTTGGAATATAATCGCATGGATCTTCTCACGGGAATCGAATCAACTGTCAACGACACTGTGAAGTTGATGAAACCGAAGCCTGCAGCTCCTAAAAAGACCAAGAAAAAGAAAACTTCTAAGAAAACAGAGGCAAAAAAAATTGAGATTCCGGATTC
>CAZCZX010000051.1:0-15741 GCA_964503095.1 uncultured Sangeribacter sp. | reverse complement strand
AGTATGGCTATTATGATGTAAAAGGTGATGACCATAATCTTGATTATAAAACGATAGACCATGGCACAGACCATTATAAGCTCAATCCTAAAAATGGCACCATCATCGCAACTACTGCCGGAAATGGAAAGAAGTATTTCCTCGTGGGAAATCCGTTTATGACGCATCTTGACATGGCTAAATTCCTTAAAGAGAACGAGGACCAGATACAGCAGAAATATTGGATGATCACCGCAGGCACCCAAAAGATGGGAGTGTTTGACCCTGATAGTTCCGATGGCTTGGTAGGTAACGGAACGGGCCATGTGGCTCCGATGCAGGGCTTCTTCGTGGAGGTAAAGGATGAGGTAGTTATTAAGGGAAATACTCTGGAGTTGAGGTATGATGAAACTATGATGTATGATGCTTCCGACGAGGGGGCAACCGCACCTCTCAAAGTGGCATCACGCGGTTATGACAAGGGCTTCACTCTCACTATATCTGCTATTAATGATGATGAAGAGTCAACATCTGCTGTAGTGAAAGTATCGGCTGATGCTTCTCATGATTACGTTGCAGAGGAGGACATGGTGGTGCTCGACAATTCTGACCTTGAAGTAAGGGCTACGGTCTACACTGTGAGCGATGGAAAAGCACTGTCGGTAAACAGTCTTGACGGAATTGATAATGTCGAATTGGGATTGATCGCACTGCCGGAGGAAGAGACAATGCTCCGATTCAATATAGATGAGGAATACGCACTCTGTCTTTATGACGTTGAGACAGGAGCCTACACTCCTATTTTCGACGGTATGACATATCCTGTAAGTGGGAACGTATCCGGAAGGCTATATCTGACGTCTACAAGCGGCGTGAAGACACCGGATGCATCAAAGATAAGTTGGAGTGCATCAGGCGATGTATTGACTGTCAGAAGCAGCGATTCGGAATGCTCACACCTCTCTGTGAGGATAATCGATTATGCAGGTCGTGTTATAGCAGCCCAGAGCACAGACGGCTGTGAGGTCAGCCTGCCGATTGCTTCCGGAGTGTATGTGCTGGAGGCTGAGACTGAGTCGGAAAGGCTTTGCATTCAAGTAAAATTATAAGCCCCCTACCTCCCTATAGTAAGCCCCCTAACCCCTTAAAGGGGGAATAAAGATAGAATATGATGAAGAGATTTTTGGTTTTTGTTATTATAATTATTTTTAGTGTGATGAGAGCCTTCCCGGAGGTCAGACTGACTCTCCTTTCAGACGAGATTGACATGGGGAGTTTCGAGGCCACAGAGATCCGGGAAGGCAGTGTCACAATCCGAAATGACGGAGACAGCCCGTTGCTGATTCTGAAAGTGACGAGCGACTGCGGTTGTACAGTCCCATCTTATCCCGAAGAAGAGATCCTACCGGGCGACACTGCCTCTATCAAAGTAAGGTTCAACGGCAAAGGAAGAGAACCTGGAATATTCAAGAAAGTAGTAAGAATAAGCAGTCTGAGTGGCGAAGAGAGATTGAGAAGCCTTCTCTTCGTCAAAGGCAAAATATTGCGCCCCATCCGCAAGTAATGGGCTCTTTGATGGATACCTTATACGCGCGATGACGCATGCGGAGCATGCTTACTACCTAAAGACGGTCGGGGCGCAGGCTGGAAAGCCTGCTTTCCATGGGCTGACGCATGCGGAGGATGCTCTCTACCTAAAGACGGTTGGCACCTCTGGATAAAACTAAAGCCAATCTCGGTTGAGATTGGCTTTAGTTGTTATGAGGGATGATTTCAGTGAAGGTGTTTTTTGCCGTTGGTGATGTATATGGTGTTGGATTGGGTCTTGGATGAGAGTTTCATGCCGTCGAGGCTGTAGATGACATCATTTGCTTCGTTTTGGCTGATGGATGCAACTCCTGAGCCGTTGCCTTCAAGCGTCCAGGCTTTGAGGTCAGTGACTTTGATTGTAGAGTCAGCATATGCCTCGATTCCATTGGCATCAGCCTCGGTCGGGAATACACGAATTGATGTCGCATAGCGGTCGTTGATGAAAATATCCACTATTGAATGGTCGAGGAAGATATTCATCTTCAAGGTTTCCCCTACAGCAGGTCTTACAGGCAGCGGACATCTGTAGACTCCATCATAGACACCATTGTCGTTGACAAGGCGTTTCAGACCACTGAAATCAGCAATTATTTCTCCGGTAGAGGGATTATAATAGATCTTCCCTTCTCCAGCCGCAGATTTAAACACATTGAAGCCAAATGCCGAAGACCCAACCTCAAATGTAGCGCAAATTTCTACGGCGCGACCTGAAACCGGTGAAAGATCCAGAATGCTTGAAAGGTCGAAGTTGCTTTGTGAGAACATTGTCTCGCTTCTCATGCCTGCCAATCCATCATATGGCTTCTGAATAAGGCTTCCATCGTCAGCAAGGCTCCATTCGCGAGGGAGTGAATAGCAATGAGCCCAGCCGAGATCCCAGTTGTTATAGGTTGAAAGTTTGTCGGGAACAATACCAAGCACAATAGTCTTCCCATCATGCTGATAAATAGTAGGAGACAAGAGTCCGAATCCGTCGCGAGAATTCATCTCCACAAGGCGAGGAGAGGAAGAATTTGCATCTGGCACGAACTTTCCATTCTCTGCAATAGTTCCGGTCCAATAAATAGTGCGCACGCCTTGGGAAGTTCCGAGTGGAGTGGCGGTGAAAAGCCAACGTCCATCGGGCATTTGGGTGATGTTTGGCATCTCCCAGAAAGTACCGTCTGTGGCCTTGTTGGTGCCTGTGAAGAAAAGATCCCCATTGTTGCTCCAAGTCTTGGAAGTAGGATTGTATTTATGAAGGGTTGTCGTGCCCACTCCATCTTTTGAAGAGCCAACGATGATGTAGGCATTGTCTCCATTGCGAAAGAAATATGGGTCGCGGAAATCGTCGGAAAGACCCGCTGGACGCCCATTGATAATTGGGTTTTTGGAGTTCTTCTCCCAGTTGATTAGTGCATCGCTTTCAGGAGCAGCCTGGGCTATCATAGCCTTTGCATAGTCTACGGCTGTGTAGATAATATTTGGTTTCGAGCCGGTAATTTGTTCATCGGCAAAAACGCAGCCGCTCCAGCATCCTTTAATGTCATACCAGTCGCCCGGAGCGATAGCGATTTTTTCCTCACGCCAGTCGTAGAGGTTGGCGCTTGAGATATGTCCCCAATGCAGGCGTGCCATATAGGGGCCATCGGCATTCTTCTGGAAGAAAAGATGGTAGCGGCCATCTGAGAATGTCATGCCGTGGCATTCGTTGGTCCATCCGGCTGCCGGCATACCGTGGAATCGGGGACGCAGTTGCTGGTCGGCAAAGCGAGAAGCAGGAATGTCAAGATTTGCTTTATTCTCTGCTTTCCATGATTGAATCTCAGTGAGGGGTTTTGCCTCATTCCAGATGGAGATATCGTCGATCAATCCATTGAACGACATAAGCTCGAATGGACCCATCATTCGGGATTCTATGCCTTGACCCATATAGAAGTCGCCACCGGCGTAGGTTATAGAGCCGTTTGCTTTTCCTGAACCAACCTCTACCCCATTATTATAGATTTTTGCAGTCTTGTTTACACCGTCTACTACCGCAACGAGATTATTCCATTGATAAGTGGGGAGAGGAGTTTCGGCCTCAACGCTTAGGGCCCAACCACCGATATATGTCTCAAAAGAGTATTTTCCATTGAATCCAAGGTAGAAGCCAAATCCGGTCTTTTTGTCTTTGTCGAGACAACTTACGATTGGGGTCTTTTCCTTGGTGTCTGTATCGAGTTGAATGATTGGGTAGGATGGAGTGGCTACCCAGACGGAGAAAGTGAGTGTCTTGTTGTCGGCAGCGAGGATATTGCCCAGCGTTGCCTTGACGTGGGAAGTGTAACCGTCGAAACGCAGAGCGTTGCCAACGGCGCCGGGGAGATTTTCGGGCGCGAAATGCCCTTCAACGGCGTATTTGCCGCCGCTAACTGTCTCTTCAATCATGCCATTTTTCACATCCATCGAGAAGTGGGCCACGAGATTTGCCTGAGCTGCGGATGCGAGAGTAATGGCTGATAGTAATGCTATGTGTTTGGTTGAGTTCATTGTTTTAAGTGTGATGTGAGCCCCCTGCCCCCCTAAAGGGGGAAAGAGGGATGTAATGAGATGAAGAAGGCGGGTGATGTGCTTAAAAATCCTAAAAATGCACATCACCCGCAAAGTTACGGAATTTATTTCAGATAATCAAGGATATTCTTGGTCAGTTGCTCAACATTGTGCTGGTAGGGGTTTGCTCCAGAGTTCTGGTTCCATTCGTAGGCAGCGAAACCATTGGCTACACAGCGTCCGTGATTAGCATTTGGGAAGAAGTCTACAAGACCTGCCACACAATGGTCGCGAACGTGCGCCCAAGTAGCGAGAACCAATGAACCTGTAGTGGCCTCGAAGTTTGCAATTACATCTTTATACTCACCACTGCCATATTGGTTCAATTCCCACATACAGTTGTGGTCTTCGCGCTGGCCCGGTCCAATCAAAGGAAGACCCGGTAAATCCCAGCCGTTGGGGTCAGAGAAGGTCAAATCCTTGAAGATTGCATGATCGGTGCGGTCATAGTAGCCTTGTTCTCCTGCACGAGGTCCGCCGGGTCTGAAATCATAACCCAAGTATGGAACGATGGTCCAAACATCGTCGCCGGAGCCTCCGTCGCCATCACCAAATATGCTGGGACCCATATTTTCAGGCACGATATCAAGAGGCACAGTCAACTGCGTTGCCATGTTGGAAAGATATAGATTTCCACCATTGGCAGTGTAATTCTTGAGAATTGCAATTGATGCTTCAGAAGAGACTTCAGCAGGAAGATTTTGCCATCCCATACCGATGCCTACGCGATCGATTTCTATCCAAACCACAGGATAGATATCACTGTCGAGATTGGGGATCTGGTCGATAGTCACAAACTCTGCGTTTTCTTGTTGAGAGAACCATTCAGCAGCGGCCCTTTCATCATCGTCAGGAAGTTCCTGCCAAGTAGGAGCGGTAAGCAGGTAAGCCATCTTAGTGTCAAAGTGTGGCACAGTGGCAGTGGCAATCTGAGGAGCCGAAGTGTAGTATGTGTCATAGACTGCCTCTACACAGTATTTCAGTTCCTGATCCATGGGCTGAGACTTGAAAGTATAGGAGTCAGTGCCAAGAGGGAGAGTTACAGCGCCATTCGGCTCATCCTCGCGATATACCTTAGAGCCGGTCACGCCATCAGCATTCGGAAGAGTCCATGAGACGGTGACTTTACGTCCTGAAATTTGGGTTTCGACATTGGTGACTCCTGCAAATGTTTCTTCAGGGAGAGTTGCAGACACTGAGACTCCTTCAGACACATACTTATCGCCATAACAAACCTTGACTGTGAAGAATCTTTCTTCCCCTAAAGGTTGACCTACGACTGTGTAGGAAGTGGCTGCGGCTCCTAACTTGATAGGATTGCCTGTATTGCCATTGAGGATCACCTCCACATCGGAGATATTGTCGCTTGAAGGGAGTTGCCAGCTCAGGTTGATGTCATGGCGGGCAATCTCAGCCTTGAGATTGCTTACTGTAGGAAGATCGGGCACTGGATCATAGCCGGTGGGTTCGAAGTCTCCGCAAGAGGAGAGTGATGCTCCCATAAGGAGAGCCATCGCACAAAGGCTATATTGATATATTGTTTTCATGCTTTTGAAAAATTTAGATTAGTTGTAAAGATCACCTGCGTTGTCTTTCTGGTTGAGCGGAATCGGGAAATAAAGCTCATCGGCAGAGAGATTGGCAGTAGAATAATAGGGCTGGAACTGCTTCTCAAATTCGTAGTATTTGTTGACAACCTCTACAGCGATGCCCCAACGGAGAAGGTCAAACCAACGGTGTCCTTCCATAGCGAGTTCGACGCGGCGTTCATGGCGCACAGCCTTGCGGGCATATTCCTGATTCCAAGCAGTGGCGGAATAAGAACCGACAGAATAGTTGGCTACATTAGGATTGACATCAACCGGAGTGTAGTTAGGATCAACGGAATTTGCTGCTCTCAGACGGATCTGATTGATGATTTCACGAGCCTGGTCGAGGTCTTTATTCTGCTCGATAAGAGCCTCAGCTTTCATGAGCAACACGTCGGCATAGCGGATGATGATATAGTTGAGTGAAGAAGCGCCCCAAGGCACGATACCTGGCTTAACATCCGGGTTTTCAGGTGCAGGATAAGGCTTCTTGCCTGAATACTGGCCGTAAAGTTCAAGGTTGCGACACCATTTATCATTGTAAGTGTGGCTTCTCCATGGCATACCGATACGTCCGAGAGTGAAGTCGAGGCGTGGGTCAACATTTCCAGCGTAGTCGGCTGAGGTCACACTTTCTGCATTCTGATCGCCATTCAGGAATGGGAGACCGAGGTCGTCAGTGCGGAAAGCATTCACGAGGTCTTGTGAGCCAAGATAGAAGTCATCGCCGTTACCATAAAGTTCGCCTTCCGACCATGTGCAGTTAAGACAGTTGCAGAAGTTAAACTGGTCAGGGGAGTTGGCTGAAGAGAACTGCACAGCCATCACCGACTCATACTGATTGTTCATCTCAGGCTTCGACATGTCGAGGAAGTTGGGATAGAGGCTATACTGTCCTGAAGAGATTACGTATCCTGCATATGTCTCTACCACAGCCCAATCAGAATCGAAGAGTGCCACCTTTGCGAGCAGAGCTGCAGCTACATATTTGTTGAAGCGACCCGGTTCTGTCTGAGTCTCAGGGAGTGCCTTGTAGCAGTCGCGGAGATCCTGTTCAATGAAACCGAGGATCTGATCGCGTGTGTATTCGTCGGCGCGGCATTCGGAAGGATTGACTACAGTCTCATCGAAATATGGGAATTTCTGATAGAGGCGATACATATCGAAATAGTAGTACGCCCTTAGGGTCTTCATCTCTGCGATATAAGATGCCTTAGTGGTTTCGTCGAGCGAGTTATTGTTGAGAAGAGCCTTTATGGCAGTGTTGCAACGGGATATGGAGAAATAGTTGTTGCGCCATTTGAAGTTGATGACATCGTTGTTGCTTTCTACGTTGCCGATCTCAAGCTGGTGCATATAGCCTTCCATTGTCACACCGTCGCCACCCTTAAGCGCATCATCTGAACGGAGGTCGATAACCCAGTTGTTGAGCGGGCCGGCAAACGACTCGTTGTTACCGAAATAGTGGCATATGAGGGTTGCATATGCGGAAGTCATCATGTCGACAGCCTCATCTTCACCGAGCTGTTCGGAAGTGAAGACACCCTGAGGTTTTGTGTCAAGCATATCGTCGCAAGAAGTGGCAGCCAATCCCAGAGAAATGATAGAAGCGGCGAAAGCTGAATTCCTGATTAATGATTTAATATTTTTCATTGTTGTAGTTTCTTTTTTGATTAGAATTGGAGGTTAACGCCAAGAGAGAAGGAGCGAGGACGAGGATAGACGCCACCGTCGTAGATAGAACCGTATTGACCGGGAAGGATTTCCGGATCAAGACCGGTATACTTAGTGATGGTGAATACATTTTCTACCTGACCGAACAAATTGATGTTCTGAGCACCAATTGCATTGCAGATCTTTTCTGGGAAAGCATAAGAAAGCTTGATATATTTCATCTTCATGTAAGAGCCATTTTCCACGTAGTAGGAAGAGAAACGGCTTTCATTGTTATCGTCGGTGAGTGTGAGAGCCGGGATGTCGGTATTTGTATTCTGAGGAGTCCAAGCTTTGAGGATATCCTTGGCGCGGTTAGTGGTAAGGTTGCCATAGTTCATTGAATAGAGCTGACGCTTCATGTGGTTGATTACATCCTGACCGAAGTCACCGGCGAAGAACATATCGAGAGTCAGAGCCTTGTAGCGGAAAGCGAGGTTGAGACCGAGAGAAAGTTCAGGGTTAGGATTGCCTATAATGCAGCGGTCGTTGTCGTCGATGACACCATTGCCGTCAAGGTCGCGGTAGATGAGGCGGCCCGGGGCAGCACCGTTCTGAACTGCGTGGTTGGCAACCTGCTCCTTATTCTGGAAGATACCATCGCAAACGTAGCCATAGTATACGCCCATAGCCTCACCGGGGATAAGACGCCAGTCACCGCCTACAAATTTCTGAAGGCTGTTGAGTTCAAGAAGTTTGTTCTTGTATTGGGATACATTTAATGAGCCATTCCAGGAGAAGTCACCATAACTTGGGCTATTGTAAGCTATTGACACTTCCCAACCATTGTTGCGCATAGATCCGGTGTTTAGCCAGATAGCGGCATTTTCACCTGCTACGTCAAGAGCTGGTGGGATAGTAAGCATATCGGTGGTCTTCTTGATGTAGTAATCAGCAGTGATGTTGATTGCACCGTGAAGGAATTGAAGGTCGACGCCAATGTTGTTCTGAGTAGTGGTTTCCCATTTCAGGTTTGGATTGCCGGAAGCAGCGAGAGTTATACCCGGAGTAGTCTGAGAATTTGTGCCGTTGATATCGTAAGCCCCGTTGCCTGTATTATAGATGTAAGTGGAATATGCAGGATATAGTGGATCGATGTTTGCATTACCGTTCTGACCCCAAGAGTAGCGTACCTTTAAGTCGGTCAGAACATTATTTTCAGGCCAGAATTTCTCGGCAGAAGGACGCCATGCAAGGGAGAATGCGGGGAACACTCCAGAGCGGTGCTTCTTCGCAAAACGAGAGTTTTCATCGCGTCGGATAGTAAAAGAAGCGAGGTAGCGGTCGTCGAAGTTGTAGTCGACTTTTCCGAAGAGAGAGAATACGCTCCATTGAGTCTTGCCACCACCATTGTTGCGTTCGCCGGAGCCTGAGCCAATCTGCATGAAGTCGGTGTCTTCAAACATGTAGTCTTGTCGAGAAGCGCTAAGGTCCTTGAAAGTATATCCGATCGCTTCAGTGCCGATGAGGGCAGTGAGATGGTGCTTTTCGTTGAAAGTCTTGTTGTAGTTGGCAGTGTTTGTCCAAGTCCAAGTGTCACCTTGCCCGTAGTTTGAGTTCATGCTGTTGACATCGCCGGGATTAACTCTGCGTCCGAGTTCCTGAACGAAATATTGGCTGTGCTCTATACCGATATTAGTCTTAAGAGTGAGTCCTTCTATGGGTCGAACTTCCAAGAAAGCGTTTCCAAGGATTCTCCAGCTTGTGTTGCTATTGTCTTGAGCATTGCGGATTATCTGCATGGGGTTTGCAAGGTCGGAAGCGATAAGTTCCATTGGGCGAGCCCAATCACCATTGATTCCCTTTACCGGAATGGCTGGGTGCTGGCTCATAGCTGTGAAAGGTATGCTTCTGTCATTGTTCAAGTCACCTGCGCCGCGGCTGGTCCAGTTAGCTATCGCGAGGTTTTCACCCACTGAGATGTATCGGTTGAAGTCATAGCGTGAGTTGATGCGTGCAGAATAGCGGCGATAGAATGTAGATACAATGTTGCCGACCTGATTGATAAAGTTGCCGGAGAAGAGAACCGATCCTTTTTCAGTATTGTTTGAGATTGAAGCAGTCAAATTGTTGGTCCAAGCAGTCTGATATACTTCGTCTTGCCAATTGGTATTTGTAGTAGGGAAGTTGGGATTTCCGTTCACATACTGATTGAGTGCGGGGACACCGTTGTTGAAGGTATAGAGTTGAGGGATTGATGGAGTGAGGCCAGATGCTTGTGCTGCGCGTGCATATGCAGTTCCCCATTCGAGTGCATCCATCATTTTGTATTTTTTTGCGATGGTCTGCGCTGTGAGAGCATAATTGACATTGATCGACATGCGGTCGCCCTTGCCATGCTTTGTAGTGATGATCACTACGCCATTTGCAGCACGCGACCCATAAATAGAAGCTGAGGCTGCGTCCTTAAGCACTTGCATTGTCTCGATGTCACTCGGGTTAATCATGTTGATGTTGTCGGTCGGGACTCCATCAATAATATAAAGAGGGTCGTTGCTTGAGTTGGCGGTTGACATACCACGCACGCGGATAGAGCCTGTCTCACCTGGCTGAGGGTTTGAAACCACATTTACACCAGGGAGTTTGCCTGCCATTGAACTCATGATGTTGCCTGAGTTTTCGCTAAGAGGCTCCTTCATGTTCATAACAGCCACGGCACCTGTAAGGTCGGCCTTGCGGACAGTCTGGTAACCTACGACTACCACTTCGTCGAGAAGACCTGCGTCTTCATCAAGGTAGATCGTCATTTTAGGAGTTGCGATGACCTCTACCGGCTGGTAGCCTACATAAGACACCTTAATGGCTGAGCCTTCCGGAACGGTAAGAGTGAAATTACCGTCGATGTCGGTGGCTGTGCCGGCTTTGTTTACTTCACACAGAACGGTTGCCCCAATCAGGGGTTCGTCGTCCAGACGGGAAAGCACCGTTCCTTTCACAGTGATGTCCTGTGAATACGCCATGACTGCTGTAAACAGTAGCATGAGAGCGCTTAGGATTCCTTTTTTCATGTTATAGGGTTTTAGTAAAAAGTTTCTGGCGCAAAGTTAGCGTAAATCTTTACTATCCACCTATAAGGAATCTTGCATCAACTATAACAAATCATGCCATGCACGTTTTTTTATACTCTTTGCAACAAAAGTATTATACTGCGCTTAATTTTTACAAATCAAATCTGATTTTTTATAGCCCATCTTAGATATACTCTTATTTAGCGTCTCCCCCTTTATTCATTTTTTGGCGAGTCTCTGATGGGGTCTCTCCATAGGCTTCCCTATAGCATTTGGTGAAGTAGGCAGGGGTAGAGAACCCGATTTCATATCCGATTTCTGAGATGGTCTTGTCAGAACCGGTCACTAAAGCCCTACCCTTCTTAAGGCGTAGATTACGCATTAATTCCACCGGGGAATAGTTGGTGATGGCCTTTATCTTTCTATAGAATTGCGTGCGCTCGAGTCCCATCTTTGCCGCAATATTGTCGACACTCACCTCAGGATTTCCAAAATCCTCATAGAATATCTTCAGGAAACGGGCATAGAATTCATTTTCGGCATCCTGTGCCGGTTGAGTGCTTCCTCCAGATTTATTTTTATTTTGACTATTATTAGAGGAGTTTTCTGCAAAAGCAGTTGGATTCTGCCATAGATTCTTGATGATCTGGCGATTCTTTATCAGGCTTGCTATGCGCGATTTCAAAACGTCAAAAGAGAATGGCTTTGACATGTAGCCATCGGCTCCGCTGTCGTATCCTTGCACGCGCTGCTCATCCATAGTGCACGCGGTCAGCATTAGCACCGGGATATGGGAAGTCGCTTGCTCCTCTTTTATCAGGCGGCAACACTCAAGACCATCCATCACCGGCATCATTACATCGCACACGATGAGATCCGGCACAAGCTTGGCTGCTTTCTTCACTCCCTCACTGCCGTTGGAGGCTGTGACTATATTATAATTCTCATGCAGAAGTTCCGTGACCATCTCGCGGATATCAGGATTATCATCGATCACCAATACCAATGGCTTGTCGGATTCAAATACAGCATCCCCCTCAATATTCTCAAGTTCTGCTTCCACTTCTGTGGCATTGATCTGCTTATCGACAATCTGCGACGTGTCAGCCACATGCTGTATCGGCAAAGTGACAATAAACACCGTACCCTTATTCAGTTCACTTTCTACTGTTATTGTGCCTTCATGCAATTCCACGAAAGCCTTTGCAAGCGAAAGACCGATACCTGATCCTTTCGGATGAATACGGTCCACTTGATAGAATCGGTCGAAAATATTGCCAAGGTCACGTTCGCTGATACCTTCCCCGGTGTCTGCAACCTTTAGGATGAGCATCCCCTCCTTAACGCAGTAAGAGATAGATATTGATCCATTATCACGCGTATACTTGAATGCATTCGACACCAAATTGAAGAATACGCGTTCCATCTTCTCCACATCGATGGCAAGATTTATAGGGGAATCCCCTTCAGGCGACTCAAGCCGGAACTTAATGTCTCGCTTTTGAGCGAGTTGCACAAACGAGTCGGTCCAGTCTTTGACAATCTGCCGGAAATCCACTTCGGTCAGATGCAGATTAAGTTTCCCATTTTCGTGTTTTCGGAAGTCAAGTATCTGATTTATCAGTCGCTGCAGTATCCTTACGTTCTTGTCGGCTATCTTTATCAGAGTATGCTGCGAACCGGAAAGATTGGAAGCAGATGCAAGTTGTGCCACTGGCTCTGCGATAAGGGTAAGTGGGGTACGCAAGTCGTGGGAGACATTGGTGAAGAACATCAATTTCGATTGCGTTGCCTCCTCCAGTTTCCGGTTCAGTTCTTGAAGTTGGTCACGTTGCGCCTCCAATTCGCTGTTTTGCTCCATAAGCACTTTGCGGTGGCGTTTGTTTTGCCAAAACACGCGGAGAATCAGGAAGACAACTCCAAATAGAAGCAGTATGATTGCTAAGCAAGCATAGAAAAGTGATTTCTGGGTGGCGTATTGTGCCCAATAGTCGTCAATTTGGTGCTTGAGGATGATGATTTTGTCGGTCTCTTCCTTCAAGGTCTCGTTCTGGCGCAATAATATATCAGCATTACTTATATCTACTGCCGAGGATGCCGGCATTATCTGTATTCTTTCGAAAGGTTCTCCTTTCAGAATTGCAAGAGCGGTCTTGATTATCCTATGCCCTTCAGTAGGATATAGGAAGGTGGCATCGATGACACTGTCGGCTACAGCCTTGATTCCGATTTCAGGGGCCGCATCGATTCCGATGATGCAAATATTATCGCGGCCCAGTTTTCTGGCAGCTTCTGACGCGCCGATTGCCATGCGGTCGTTGTGAGCAAAAATCACATCAACGTTTTCATGGACTTTCAGCAGGGAGTCAGCAGCATGGATAGCCTCTTCTGCATTCCAGTTGGCTATGGCACTTCCGATGAGATGGCCTCCTTCTGATGTGAATTCCGCAGTGAAACCATTATGACGCCCTTCTGCCGGTGTGGATCCGGGAAGGCCATATATTTCTATTGCATTTGAATTGACGCCGGTCTTGCTAAAAGCATAATGGGCAGCAGCCTTGCCGAGCCCTTCGTCGTCGGCTCCGATGCGGGCAGTATAGCTGTCGCCATTGATGTTGCGGTCGAATATTATCACGGGAATACCGGAGTCATATACTTCTTTTATGACTGGGGTGAGGGTTTCCGCCTCATTTGGAGAGACGATGATGATATCAAAACCATTGTCGACGAAATATCTAATGTCTTTGATTTGCTTTTGGCTGTCGTCATCAGCGGATCGGATTTCCACTTCAGCATCCTCATGATACATTATCTCACGATTTATTTCATCGTTGAGTTTCCTGCGCCAGTCGTCCTGGCTGCATTGCGACACTCCGATCTTGTATACCTTTTCTTCCTTGCATCCCGTAAATGACAACATTACAAAAAAGGCTGCAATAAATATGATAATTCTTTTAGGCATCAGTTTCTTGATAATGCGGTTAGTTCTTGATTTCAGAAGAGTTTTTAGGCTCTCACCTTGCTAAAGCACAAAATTAATAAATATTTTGAAAAAAGTAGACATTTTCCCAATAAAATTTCTTTTGGATAGAGAATAAAAACAAAAGGACGCACGAGCCGTGCGTCCCTACAAGCATATAGGAGAGAATGTTGGACAATACTACTCTTCTAACCAATTTTTAAACATCAAAATTTAGGGATCAGGTATTTTTCCACAAGACACTGCATATCTTCAGACGTGAGGTTAGAAAGTCCCTTTTCACTGATTTGAGCATAATCAGGCAAATTCTTTCTCAAGATATACTTGAGATCTCTTCCATCAATTGAGGCCAAAAGATGAAAATTCCCTTTATAGGCGGCCTCAATATGAGCATCCTTTACTATTTTGTTTCCAATATTAAATGAAAAAGAATGTTGATGATCCGACAATCCCCAGTCGGAAAGATGCTTGCTAATGCAACTTTCAATACGACCCAACCATTCCTCTTTTACGCCATTTTTGCTTGCAATCTCACGGAAAGATCTTACACTATTCGCCACTTCCCTTATTATCTTCTCTGCATCACGAATGCCACATTCCTGCGCAAAATCCAGAATATCCTCATGAGTAATATTTTTTAGTTTGCCACCTACCATTAGACAGTGGTCATCGTTTGGAAGATATCCACCAGTGTCGAAGATAAAATTCACATCATACGCTGGAGATAGCCGCCACTGACCTTCCCGATTCATTATAAATGTGAAGTTCTTGTGATGATCATCGGTATTATTGGCAAGTATGTTGAATACAAGCCTTCTAAATACTTCTTGGCAGTCAGTCTCCGGAATATGAAGTTTTCGGCATACACTCAGCATCTGCTCATAACTGTCTGCCTCCGGATCCAAGGCAGCCAATGTTTGCGTATGCAATTTACCGGTAGTATCCCTATCGAAACGCTTTGTCAGAAAATGATTTACTCCATCCACTTCCATCAATCGAGATGGCATCATGGTAATATCAGCCTTCGTAGCCATTTCATAGTAGGTTTGCTCTATTTCTGCTAATGATCGGAATCGGTCACCAAATTTCAAAATATAATATTCAAAATCTGGATCGAGGTCAATTTGACCACTTCTTATTTCGCAAGTAGCAGGATTCATTGCTATGATTCCTTTCGGCAACCTCCCTCCTGCAGAGGTGCCGACAGCAATTAAGGAATGAAGCGTTAACTCTTCATCTTTCTCAATACGAATGTTTTCTCTGTCTCTTTGAATTTTTTCAGCCAGATCAGCCAGTTCCTTGATATCGATGTTATCTGTAGATAGCGGTCGGTCTATTTCCGGAACGAACTCCAATGCACCCATGCCCCTCTTTCCGATAAAAGCAAGTTTTTGAAGTGGTGACACACTTCGATCTGAAACATGGAGCCTCTTACGCCACTGCTCAAACAACTGATTGCCCCATGAATCGGGTAAGGAATCTGCTATAAACGAAGGCAATCTATGATATATTCTCTCATTATCTCCTAATATAGCTCTTGCACTTGCTGGATTATGAATAGACGCTACAAGGGGAGCCACATCCAATGACCCTTTAAGAAATTCGGGATTGTAATTGAAATAGGCAATGTGGCGCTTGTCATGCCAGCCCAAACGTCCAATTTCTTTTCCCCATAACATCACTTTTAGAAATTCCTTCATAATTCATTGGTTTTATGGCGCACTCGTTGCACTTTCTTTTGCTTGTCATTATAAAGATAGAGAGATTCCGGCTCATCTGTCAGCAATAAGTCGAGCATATATAGAGCTCCTACTGCTTTCATCAAAAGCAGAAAGGTAGAGAGATTTATGTTGCTGGAGATTCCATTCTCAAAACGCTGAATGGTCGGGATGGTCAATCCAGTCATTTCCGCCACTTCTTTCTGAGTCTTCTTGGTAAGAATTCTTAAACTTTTAAACCTCTTTCCAAGAAGTTGAACTAATTCGGGAGCAGAATAATCTAAATAGTCATGCATAACTTTAAATATATTTATGGTTACAGTTTATAATTACCTATAACACTAATTATATTTATATTTAAATACAAAGATACATTAAATCCTTCATATGTCCAAATAAAACCTCCAAAATCTTCCATTCCAGTCATTATTTTTTACACTCAATGCGTTAGCGCGTATTTATTTAAGAAAAAAAGGCGAACTCCATTTGGAATTCGCCTTTATGCTAATTACTCATTTATCATTGATAATTGATCATTGAGGTTAGTCGTTGGATTCGGGGGCTTGGTCGATTAGGTCCATGAAGTCGTCGAG
>CAZCZX010000050.1:6052-15756 GCA_964503095.1 uncultured Sangeribacter sp. | reverse complement strand
CCCTGCCATTTTCCATCGAAAAGATCGGGATCTTGACGGTCTGAATACCAATTTGGACCTAATTTAATTCCGTCAGATGTTTTTGGACCTGGCCATATCTCTGATACAACCAGCGTGCCAGCCTGACCATCAATTTCTTTTATGTCGGAAGAAACCTTATAATCCAACACTGCAGGTTGCTTTGGAGAATACCTAACCGCATATTTGCCATCGCCAATATACACTCCATCCCAATCCTGCTTGTCGATTGTGAAAGTAAAATATTTTTTACCTATGTCATTGTCATCCTGAATAGGACCATCAAATTGATACTCTACTACTGAATAAGGGGCTACAGTATCTGACTCGCAAGTGTTTCGATTAAACACAGTATATGGGCTTTCAGAAATCCGCTCAAAGCTTCCACCCCAACTTTCTCCTTCCGGATCGGAAGGGTCACCATTCATCATATAGAGCAACGACGGCGTATCGCCCATCTTCACTAAACCATCATAATAATGAATAAAATCTGCTCCCATATGCCCTGCGCCTTTCACATAACGGTCATAATAGCCAGCGTTATACTCATCATCTATGTTTTTACTCCCAATCAGTCCGCGATATGATGCATTATTCTCAATCATCCATAAATCGGGAAAATTCTTCGCAACATATGCATAGCTATTTACGCCCCATTTCTTATTGGGGCCTCCAATCCAATATACCCTAATCTTATCCTTAATATCCGGAGCATCATGAAGTGCCTGTGCCACATCCTCAAGTGTACCCCAAACTAATACATACAAAGGACGCTCTGAATCTCTCCGAGCACATTCTACAATCCATTCTGAACCCTCAGTTGTGACATCATATCCGGCAAAAGATGCCAGTCCACTTCGACCTTGCTTGCAAATAGACCTCAATGAATCAGGACTCATTAGGCCGCTATAGGTCTCTTTTAAAACAGGATAGTCTTTTTCATATAGATCTATCTCTCGAAGCAGTTCCTTTATAGAGCCGCTTCCAAAAGAAGGAGATGAGACAAGCCCTTCGATATCAAAACAGTCGCTATACATCAGAAGATGAAGTATCGATTGATTGTCGTCAGGGTCTGTGCCACCGATATCTGTGCTAACCAGTATCCGGGGTTTTGGAGAATTGTCTGCGTAAATGCAACATGCAAAGAATGAGTTGCAAACCGCAACTGCTATCAAATAAAATAGATGTTTCATTAGTCTTTGTCAAAACTTTCGCTATAATGATGAATTGAAGGGTTGTCGCGCCAGCCTCCGCCAAGGGCTTTGTAGATGTTGACGAGGGCTGTATATTGGTCGCGGATGGAGTTGGAGAAGGCAATCTGGGCATCAAAGTAACTACGCTGCGCATCGAGAACATCAATGTAGTTGATCATACCGGCACGAAACTGAAGCACTGCCAGTTGCATATACTGGGCTGAAGCCTCGCGAAGTTCTTTGGTGCGCTTATAGGATTCCTGAACATGATAATATGTATGCAGGATAGTGTTAACTTCAGTAAAAGCTTTCAGCACCACATCCTCATAGTCGAGACGTGCTTCTTCATACGCAGCAACAGCCGCCTTATATTTTTTCTTTCGTCTCCCAAAATCTATCAGAGGTCCTGCCAATGAACCAACGACGTCGGCATATGGTGATTTCAAGAAACTCGCAAGGCTATTGTTTTCCAAACCCGGAAGTAGGTTAATTCTGAACGACGGAAATCTGTCGGCATAGGTCATGCCGACATTGGCACGCGCAGCGTTAAGTCTCTGCTCAGCAGCCCGAATGTCGGGACGACGCTTTAATAGGTCGGATGGTAGCCCGGCAGGTAGTTGGTCAGGACCTACGAAAGTCTGTGGCAACTTTCCTATCTGATCAATATCGTGCGGCACCTCTCCCATAAGCAATGTCAGCCTATCGCGAGTCTCAAACCACTTCTGTTCCAGTTGAGGCACCAAAGCAGCTGCAGATGAATACTCCACCAGCGTCTGATTATAAAGCATTTCCGAGGTCAGTCCCCCCTCATAGCGGAGTTTTGCTATCCTTACAGACTCTTCCCTGGTCTCCATGGTGCGTCGCACTATAGAGAGTTCATTCTCCAAAGCCATCAGAGTGTAGTAAGCATCAGCAGTCTCAGCAATGAGTTCCATTTTCAGTGCACGGCTTTCCTCTTCTGTGGCATGATATTCTGCTTCCGCGGCCTTCCTCGCCCATATTTGAGAACCCCAAAGGTTGATTTCCCACGAAACCGGTATCTTAACACTGTAGGTAGGACTCTTATTCACACCCTTACCTCCATAATCAGAGACTTCATACTCAGCCGAAACATCAAAACCGATATCCGGAAGCAAATTGGTCTTGGATATTCCAGAAAGTTGCCTTATCTGCTCTAATCTCGCCTCAGACTTTAGAAGGTCGCGATTGTTGGTGACAACTCTCTCTAATAAAGAGCATAATGTGGAATCGGAATAAAACTTCCACCATTCCAGATCAGCAAGACATAAGGAATCTACATAATCAATCTTGGAGAAATCTCCATAATTGTGCACATAAGGCTCTTTAAGACCCTTCACTCCTGAACAAGCTGACAATATAAATATTGTCAACACCCAAAAAGCACCCAAACCTCTTTTCATCTTTTCCCCTCCGACGGCACTGCCGATTTTTTAGAATTTTCTTTGACTTGAATGCCAATAGGCTTTACCTTCTCATTTTCAATAAGATCATCAAATTTATCAGTAGCCACCATTTCACCTGCGATTAGCCCTGTCTTGACAATTATCCTATTTCCAACTCGTTCACCGACTGTCACCTGGCGTTTATCCACCAATCCGTCGCCCGACACAACAAAGACATATTTCTCATTTTCTTCTTCTCGCAAAGCAACAGCAGGAATGGTCATAGCACCTTCCAAAATATCAAGAAGCACCTTTACTTTTGTACTTTCACCGGGAAGGAGCCGACCCTCCGGATTAGGCATCTCTGCACGCACAGTGAAGGTGCCGGTTTTTGTGTCTACTACCGGATCTGCAAAATCTACCAGACCATCATATGGGTATTCCGAGCCATCAGCAAGAGTTATGTTGACAGATGAGGGGATTTTATCGAGACACTCACTGCCATCGTTGCATAAAATATTGACCTTTCTATCTTTACTTTTGAGATATTCTAAAGAAGTCATCGGGAAATCTATTAAGACAGTGTCACTTCTTACAATTGTGGCAAGAAGCGATTTGCTACCTGGCCCGACCAGGGCTCCGACATCTACCATCCTTTCAGATATATACCCTGAAATTGGGGCAACCACACGGGTATATCCGAGTGTGATTTTTGACTCCAGGAGGTCAACTTTACAGATTTCTACGTCTGCCTCTGCGCACTCAACTGCAGCTTCTGCATTGTCGAAATCAAGTTGAGAGGCGGCTTTCTGAGTATAGAGGGGGCGGATTCGGTCGAGATCCCGTTGAGCTTTGTCAAGGAGAGCTTTCGCACGATCAAGTTGCGCTTGCGAACGATCCACTCTTGCCTGATAAAGCTTTGGGTCGATGACAAAGAGGGTCTGACCTTTTTTTACATATGACCCTTCCTTAAAAAGCATTTTTTCAAGGATACCTTCAACGCGCGCTGTCACTTCTACCGACTGGCTTGCGCGGATACTGCCGTCATATTCGCCGTAGACTTCCACCCGGGCAGTGTCTACATAAGCTACTTTGACTTCCGGAATCTTATCTGCCCCGACAGATGGACTGCGCTTCAACAGCCAAATTGACAGTCCAACCACAATCACTACTCCAATTAGAAGAAAAATCCACCTTCTTTGTCCTTTGAAAGCAAAGGAATCATCTGTCCCACTTTTCATATCATTCATTATATTCAAATCAATATATTTATGCCAAATTCCTAAGTATCCACCAGAGGAATATAGATGCCAACAATATCCATATCATCCAAGGAGAATGAATCCAACCGTAGACACGCGGATATTTCTCCCGAAAAACCTCAAACCACAGCAGAACCGCCACCACAGGCAGCATGCAGATGGCGAATGCGTTTGCATGCCAAGCCCCAATGAAATCGCCATGCATCAGAGAATGCGCCATGCGCTGGGAGCCACATCCCGGGCAGTCTGTGCCCGTAGCCACTTTCCATAAGCATTTTGGCATCCATTTTGCCTCCACCGGATCAAAGAAATAATAGGCCATCGCCAATAAGACAGCCAATATTATCAATGAGATGGTCCAATATATTCTCTTACTACGCATTCTTCATCTTAAGGCTCCATGCAGACTTTACCTTTCGACTCACTGCCAGAATATTAACGAATATCACGATTAACGCAAGCCCAGATCCTGTCGCGATAGCACATGGAAGGCCATCCGAAGCCAAACCGAGACCCTCAAGTGCTCCAGAATAGAACGATCTGAGAATCACCAATGAAATCATCGCCAAAATCCATGCCACTGCGCAGCCGACAAGAATCATCTTGCAATATGGGGCTGCCACATCGCGGAGAGGAGCCCCGAGCATAAGCAGACGATGGATCACTTGCCTATTTTTTTCCATTAGTAGTGAGATAGAAAGCATTAATACGAACACGGAGAGCAATGTGATTAATATTCCCACTGACACGACTATGCCAATCACTACCTTAAGCAGATATGCCGCTGAACTTCCAGACTTATCTCCCCCTACTTCAAGTCCATTGGCAGACAAATATTCAGAGATGGCCACATCTCCGGGAGATGATACATCAATAATAAGCCTGGAAGGAGCTGTAGATGATCCGTTGCCGAGTTGGGAGTTGGCGTATTGCATAAATGAATCAGGCACAAGCACTGTGTTAAGCCGATTGCTGAAGCCAACTATATTTGCTTCCATCGACATAGATCTGCCTCCATCTTCGCTGCGCATAAATAACTTCAATGGTATGCCACTCAGAAGTTGCTCACTCAGTTGTGGCAGACCGGCAGAGCCTGCGAATCCGAAATTATAGAGAGCAAGGTAATCTTTAGGAATCATTATTGGCACTACTGCCTGACCTGGCTCGAATCTCCAGTCGCTCTCGGGAATATCTACAAATGAATCAGGCACAGATTCAAAGAAAAGGGCAGTTTCCATGCCTCTTCCGCCATGGCTGATCGAGGCATATACCCTGAAATCAGATGAACTGAACTCTCCAACTCTTCTTACCCATGGCTGAGACTTGAGGTCGGCGATTTCAGAATCTGAAAATCTGGTAATATCTCGGTCGCCAAATGTGCTTGCTGATGTCACTTTCTTATTTATCACAAGATAGTCTGTATTTACAATGCTGTCATCATCGTCCCATATGCCACGAGCATCCATATAAAACATCACCGCGCCTGCCACAATCAGCAGACCGATGAAATTTGACAAAGCAAATCCTGCAATGCGTGCTGGAGATGTATTCTTTCTAAGAAGTTTTGAAATCAGACCCATCAGAGATTCAATTTATCAGGATTGTCAATTAGAAGTGGATTTCCCACTGAGAAAGTTATAATGGCAGCACCTTGTCGATTGGCCTCTTCCTCCACAATCGAGGCGGCGATTCGGTTATTGGCCTCATCAAGATGGCTTACAGGCTCGTCGAGCAAAATAAAATCGAATGGTTGGCAAAGACTTCTGATGAGTGCCACTCGCTGTTGCTGGCCAATGGATAATTTTCCGGCAGGATAATCTCTCCTTTCCGTAATTCCAAGCCGATCGAGCCAATTATCCACCCGAGCAATGTCGATATCGCCTGAAATATCAGCCTTGAGCCTTATATTGTCAATGGCAGAGAGTTCCGGAAAGAGTGCCAATTCCTGAGGAAGATAAGCAATGTGCTTCCGGCGAAGATCTTGCCAATCATTAATCGACAAGGTGCGTGCTTCCCTTCCATCAAACTTCAAAGTTCCTTCATAGTCGTTACGGCTTCCCATGATAAAGGCCGCCAGACTTGACTTCCCTCCACCGCTTGCCGACTCTACAAGATATCTTCCTCCACGATGGAACACAACTTTTTTGCGCCACACTTCAGAATATGGCAACTCCTCCCGCATGAAAACACGCGGAAGGAGACTCTCCAAAGTAATTTCTTCTATGTGTGAAATCATTGTGTTATTGCATTGATAAAAGCGTCTACGCCGCCTTCTGCCTCGAAATCGAGACGCAAGCTTTTCTTATCAACTGTAAGTTTTGCAACTGTTGTCACATCTCGCGCTAAAAAGCCTTCTGACACGACACCAACCCAAGCACCCTTAAGCTTATCGGCAGCCTGTTCAGGAGTGATATTGCCTGAGAAATCCTTTTGTCCATACACAGCAGTCAAAATATCTCCATCGCGTGTGACAACAAGACCGAACAAGGATTGCAGCACTGAAGAAAGCTCATTGACATTCTTACCCGACGTCTGAACGAGTGCTTCATACCCCGACAAGCCGGAATTTGCTCTTACTGCAACTGTGCCATCTACAGCATTCAGCACCGAAGCCGCAATCTCTGAATTTGACCCCATAACTGTGCTTGCAAGATCAGAAATCTTCTTCACCAATTTTTTTGAAATGCCGGCAGCAAAATATATGTCACCTCCATTGTCAAATTTCTTAAGCAGAGATGCATCAATTTTCTCAACAGGGATGAGCAACTTAGCCGGCTTCATATCAGAGTTCAATACTGAAGCATATCCCACGATGCTGTTCTTTTGAATGTCGGCACTTCCTGCCACATAAGCCATGTCATCGAAAATCAATGACGACACCATTTTGGCATAACCTGCATTGGGAACGAAAGCCAGAGATCGGCTTACATCAGCCACATAAGTCACTACTTTTTTCTCTTCAAGCAATAACTCAGCCGCATCTGCAGATGCATACGACTGCTTTTCATTGAGTTGCTGATAATATTTCAGTTGCTCTACATCGGGAGTGCCAGTGGTGCAAACCCAAAACTGATTGCCGATTACGGCAACTTTGCCAATGACTTTACCGCCATTTTCCTCTTTGACTTGAGTGCCTGTCTCTTTCTGCAAATATGCTAAAAATTTCTCAGGGTCATTCAGCAGCCCTGTCACATATGAGCGTGCAGAAGAAAAGAAAACTACAGAACTAATGGAAATTCCTGTCTCGCCATTGCAGATATCCTTGAGATGCTGCTTATCTTCCGGCTTCACTGCTTGACTTTCATCAATCGTCTTCTGAAGGTCTTTAGAAAGTTTTATCTTAGAGCCGTCAGTGCTTCCACCAAGTCTCTCCACAGCATGCTCAACATTCAACATCACTACGCTTGAGGCATCTGCAGGCACGGTGCGAAGTAGAGACGAAGCATCATCATTGGAGTTTTTCGAACACCCCACCACCAATATCATCAAAGCAATGATCGACAGGAAACTATATGTTAATTTCTTCATAATGCAACAATGAAGTAATTTAAAGTTAAACTCAAATTCTTAGGAATGTCCCCATTCTGAGGGCAGCCACTGCAGCTTCTGCACCTTTATTGCCAAGTTTCCCTCCAGCCCGGTCAAGTGCCTCCTGAAGATTGTTGACAGTTAGCACCCCAAAGATGACAGGGACTTCCCCTTTGCAATTCAATCTGCAAATGCCATCGGCTGCTTGAGAGCAAACATAGTCGAAGTGAGGGGTGTCGCCCCTGATTACAGTTCCAATTGCAATGATGGCATTGTAAGGCTTTGGGCTCTTCATGATTCGAGCGGCTGCATAGACCAACTCAACAGCACCGGGAACACGATAGCATTCCACCATGGAGTCTTCAAGACCAGCATTTTTAAAGACTTCGAGTGCGCCAGCGAGAAGGCGATCGTTGACTTGGCTGTTCCAATCGGCGGTCACGACAGCGACCCTGAATTTTTGAGGTTCACTAATTTTAGGAATCTCAAGCAGAGACCCTTCTGTATTCAATATAGTAGACATGGTTTACGATTTTTTGTTGCGGAAACCACTAAGCCAGGAGACCTTCATGTTTTCCTGCAATTTAATCATATCCTTGAGGGTATGGATATCTTGTTCGAGTTCTGATTCTGCAAGAGAGATTGCGTGCGGAAGCACAGCGTCAAGAAGGCGTTCGGCACGCGGGCGCATCGATTTCACGCGGATCATGATCTCCGCCATCTCCACCGTCATCTTAATTTCTTTCTTATTGACACGCCCTGAGCGCTTCTTGGAAATCCGGATAGCCTCAGAGAAGAATTTCATGGCCTCGCGATAATCGCCTGATGCAGCAAGAAGGCGTCCGACGGTGCAAAGAGAATCTACAAGTTTCTCAGTCGCACTGATGATGCCGGAATTCACTTTTTCCATAAGTGCATCAGCATTGAGTTGCTGCCTTGCAAGCATGTCAATGGTCTTCTTCTTTGAGCGAAGAATTCGGGTGGATAGTTCCATTGCAAGGATATGGAGTCGGCCAAATCTATCAGGATTCTTTGCCAAAAGTGGATCAAGCACCTTGAAAAGAGCATCGAGTTCCTTCTCGCTACGCTTGAAGTCCTTAAGTTCGTAATGTATCTCTGCCAGATCAAAAATAAGGGCTACAAGAATTGCTTTAAATTCTTCATTGTCATGGTCTGGGAAATCTTTCAAGCGCTGAAGAGCATTGATAGTCTTCTCCATCGCCTCCATATATTTTTCCTGTTCGAGCAGCCGGCTGATCTCCAATCGGGCTGCTACAACATTGGCAAGCACTTCGGCTTCTTGGCTATCTTTGCCAAAGGCTTCCATGCGAATATGAACATCTATCTGATTCATCTTATATATTTATTTAATTTTCGCAATTTTGATATTTTATATATAGATATAACAATCAAAGAAGAGAAAGGTATTAAAGGGAGTTCTAATCAAGTCCATTTCTTAAGACCTTCCACAATATGCTCGGGAATCGGCTTAGATTGTTTTGTGGCAAAGTCAACACTGACCATCACTGATTCGCACATTGAGCATATTTCGCCATTGGCAGTATTGCGCAGAATCTGCTGTAGCACAAAACTTCTGTCTCCAATTTTTTTTACCCTTGTGCGCACTTCCATAGGGTCAGAAAAATGGATCTGCTGCATAAATGTACAGTTAAGGTTCACGATTACAGCCTCTACTTTGCTCCAATCATCAAGTGTGCCGCGAAGGACATTGTAGAATTCGGTCTTGCCTACATCGAAGAGCGCCAACTGAGAATTATTATTGACGTGTCCAAGCACGTCAATATCATTGAAACGCAATTGCAGTGGCACAGCGTGTCTGAATGCCTCCGGATTAAGATGCTCAAGTATGTCGTTTTGCTGGCTCATATTCTATTGTGTTGTTGAAGTGTCAAATTATCAAAATGTCAAAATGGAAAATATTTAGCGGAATAGGATTTCTTTCACTACATCCTTTTCCATTATCTCGTTGATTCCTTTCATGATCCTACCCCGGCTCATGTTAAGTTCGGAACGTAGCGACGCATTTGAAGTCTTGATTGTCATGATGCCATTTTTCATATATGGTCTTTGACAAAGTGAGGCAATCTGATTTCCCACTACGATGGGGAAAGCATCGCAAGCACGCACCTCATCGAGGCGCCCTTGCATGCTGCTTTTTTCCAAGCATTCCCGGAGCACATCTCCTACTGTCACTGCGTCTTTTCTTTCCACCCTTAATTAATGATAAAAATAAAAATTATAAAAATCTCAATTATCCAAATTATCCGGATAAGTCCAAT
>CAZCZX010000050.1:2491-5952 GCA_964503095.1 uncultured Sangeribacter sp. | reverse complement strand
AATTCTAAATTCAAAATTCTAAATTAATAATTCAAAATTCTAAATTAGAGAATTTTCCATCCTTGACGGAGAATAGCCGGCTTTCACCCTTTATGGCACCAAGGATTTCGTCAAGATGCTCGCGATTGGTGTCGGTGATGAAAATCTGTCCGAAACCTTCGTCGCCACTCACCATCTCCATGATTCTTCCGACTCGGCTTGAGTCCAGCTTGTCGAATATATCATCCAGGAGAAGAATCGGAGTAAGGCTCGAGACTTTCCTCAGATAATTGAAAATGGCAAGACGCAAAGCGATTGTGAATGTCTTCACCTGTCCTTGACTCCCGAGCCGTCGCATGGAATAATCGCCGAGTCCGGTGAGCAGGTCATCGCGGTGAACTCCTTTGGAGGTGTAGCCAAGCACCTGGTCTTTTGCCCGATTGTTGTCCAAAACTTCACGAAGAGAATTGTCGTTGAGAACGCTTGAATATTTTATGGAAGCTTTCTCTGCATCGCCCGATATCTCGGAATATCTGGCACGGAACACCGGCAATATTTCTTCTACCCATTTCTTGCGCGTATCATGAATTATTACCGCAGACTCTTCCATCGAATTTTCAACTGATTCGTAAAGAAGTTTGTCTTTCACTCCGGCCCGAAGCATTCGGTTGCGGCTGTCGATGCTGCGATTATATCTTATTAGATTCGATAGATAGGTCTTGTCTGCTTGTGAGATTACCATATCCATAAGTTTGCGCCGTTCTTCAGCAGCCCCCGTCACTATGGAATGGTCGGCAGGAGTGACTGTGACAATAGGGAAACGTCCGATATGCTCTGAAATACGTTGATATTCCTTGCCGTTGCATTTCAAAGTCTTTCCTTTTCCTTTAATGATGCCGCAACTGACATTTTCGTTCACGCCGGTATCCATTGTGAATGAGCCTTTCACCATCATCATGTCGGTGCCATGTCGAGGTATGGAGGATTCAGGGAGTGTCTGCATTGTGCGGGCAAGACATAGGAAATGAATGGCCTCGAGAAGATTGCTCTTCCCCATGCCGTTCATGCCCAATAGGCAGTTGACTCCTCCTGAAAATTCGAGGGAAGCCTCTTCTATATTCTTGAAGTTTATTATGTCAAGCGTGTCTATCCTCATGCGTTGTCTTCCTTCTCTCCGTATGCAAGGTCGCCGGCATCGCCGAGGCCGGGCACAATGTAGCTGTGAGCATTGACTTCCGGATCTATGGCAGCACACCACAAAGTGGTCTTTTCATCCGGGAAATGATTCTTGACGTATTCCACAGCTCGCTGTGAGGCTATTACGGAGGCTACATGGATTTTAGCAGGAGTCCCTTTGCGAAGAAGAGCACGGTAGCCAAGTTCCATAGATGTTCCGGTGGCAAGCATGGGGTCAACGAGGATCAGAGTCTTCCCTTCTAAAGACGGAGATGCCATATATTCGACGAGAACATCGAAAGAATCACCTTTCTCGTGGTATTTGCGGTATGCGCTGACGAATGCGTTGCCGGCATTGTCGAAAATCTGGAGAAACCCATGATGGAATGGGAGACCAGCGCGTAGGATAGTTGCTACTACTACTTCTTCAGCCGGCTGCTTGCACACGCAGTCTGCAAGTGGGGTTTTGATTGTCACGTCATCGTATGCGATGCGCTTGGATATTTCATAGGCCATAAGTTGGCCGATACGGTCAAGATTTGTGCGGAAACGCATGCGGTCGCCTTGGATGGTTACATCGCGCAATTCGCGCATATACTGGCTCATGATCGAAGGCGTCTCGGCAAAATTTATCACTTCCATATATAAATCTGTATTAGGGTCTACAAATTTAACAATTTAAATTGAGAACTGGAAATTTACAAGCAAGGAATTTCACAATATCAATAAAATTATTGCGTTATTCTAAAAAATAGACCATTATACTCTTAATAACGCTTTCCCGATATGAAGAAAATCCTCGTTGCTTTGGTATTTGTGATCTCTGCTATCTCATCTTATGCCCAAGGAGGCTCCGGATGGGGCATACGTGCTGCTTTCGATATTAATATGCCCAGCAAACTTAGTATCAACGGAGTAAAACTTTTAGAATTCCGTACTGGCTACGGCGCGACTGTAGGAGCCGTATACTCTCATTGGCTAAGCGACTATGTTTTCCTTGAGCCGGGACTGTCACTCTACTATGATTCCTATACTTTTGAGGATATACAAGTTGATGAAAATGCAATGGCTGAGGGTCCATCGCTCTATAAAATGGGAGCAAGGGTTCCGTTGGTGATAGGATACTCGTATTATCTCCTCGATTCATTTCCGATGCGCGTTTACACCGGGCCTGAATTAAGTTGTGCGTTTGCCGGAAAGATTAATATTAAAGATAAAGCATTGGATGGAGCTTTTAGAACTGACATCTTCGGCAAAAACGGATTGATGAATCGTGTAGACTGTGCTTGGAAGTTAGGCTTGGGTGTAGACTTCGATATTGCTTCGATTTGTGTCGAGGCTGCTATCGGTATGACTGATGTCTACAAAGGAGTTGGGAAAGTTCGCGACAACCGTGTGGCTTTTTCCATCTCCCACTACTTCTAACCTTCGGGCATAGGTCTATTAGATGGATGTAGAGGCTTTCAGTGCGGCTATTACCGCGGCATTGAAGCCATGGGCTTCAAGGGCATTGAGTCCTTTGATCGTAAGTCCTCCGGGGGTAGTTACTTTGTCGATTTCCGATTCCGGATGACCTCCGTTGATGAGCAGGGCTGCTGCTCCTTCGGCTGTAAGTGCGGCAACTTCGGTGGCGAAGTCCGGTTTCAGACCGATTTCTACTGCGCCCTCCACTGCTGCACGTATGAATCGAAGGAAATAAGCAATTCCACATGATGCAAGCGACGTGCAGGCAGCCATCTTATCTTCCGCCACAACAAAGGCTTTGCCTGAGAGGGAGAATATCTTCTCTATCTCAGATTTGGCTTCGTCCGGCATACTTTCGTCATAGGCAATGAATGTGGCGCTTTTCCCATATTTGATTGCGGTGTTGGGAATTGCTCTTGCAATATGAAGAAGTTTGCCTCCTACCAAAAATTCTGATCTCGCATTAAGGTTTTGGCCTAATTTAAAGATATCCATACCTGCAATTATCGAGATAATGATAGTTCCTTCTTTAAGCACTTCCTTGATTTCCTCACATACAGTCTCGGCAAGATAAGGTTTCACTGCCAAGATTACTATGTCAGCATCTTCAGCAGCCTCTACATTGGAAAGAGTCACATTTACGTCGGGCATAGATGTCTTTATGCGGTCGAGAGTACGTTGTGAAGCAGCAGTGCATGTGATATTATATTCGGAGCCTATCAAAGATTCAGCGACTGCTGAACCCATATTCCCGGCTCCAAGGATAGCTATCTTTTTCATTTTTATTATCGTTTATGGACTGACTTTATTCTATAATCCAAGAGGCGAGACGACGCTTGGAG
>CAZCZX010000050.1:0-2391 GCA_964503095.1 uncultured Sangeribacter sp. | reverse complement strand
CGCTTGGAGTGCCGGTAGCATACCAAAAATCGCTGAATTTCTTTTTAGAGAATGTGTTCAGTATGCTGAATGGATTATAGATATCCTCACCATAAGGAGCAAAATGATATCCATCGTAATTCTTTTTTAAATCCTCATGAATGGTCTCTGGCGATGATTTGGTCTTGTCTGCCATCTCCAGAATGCTTTCAGAGAAATATTTTGTGAGTTCATCCTCACTAATGCCACATATGGAATTATATTCTTCATCAAGAGATATATCATTCAGATTGTTAAGCCCACTGAACACAGACACTTTACTGAATCTTGTGACTCCAGTCAGCATGCCGAACTTAATATATGGATCCATAGTCTTAAGGACGGAGTAAAACGCTTGGAGTTGATTTCTATTGTATTCTAATTGTTTCTTATCATGAAATACATCAAACAGAGGTTTGTCGTATTCGTCAATAAGCACCACTACTTGATGTCCTGATTTTTGATATGCAGTTTCAATGACATTTCTGAATCTATATCCAAAACTTCTGTCCAAATCAGGAATATTATAGCGGGATTCAAATTCATGAAGTATTGTATCCAAAAAAAGATCTATAGCCCGTTCCTGCTTGAAATTTTCTCCATTGAAATCTATATGTAGCACTTCATGCTCTACCCAGTCCCACTTCTTGGATTCTATTTTCAGACCTTTAAAGAGTTCTCTTTTCCCCTTAAAAAGGGCTTCAATGGTGGAGAGGAGCATACTTTTCCCAAACCGACGAGGACGGCTTAAAAAATAATAGGAATTCTGCGTGACGAGATTATATATGTATTCGGTTTTGTCTATATATATATAATCATCCTGTCTTATTTTCTCAAATGCCTGTATTCCGATTGGATATTTCAATGCTCCCATATTTAAATTGTTATTGTCAACGCCAATTCAAATCATACTATCTCATTTCAATTTTACAAAGTTAATGTATTTTTTGCTTATCTCCAAATGTAGTTGTTGAAACTTGTGAGAAGGAGTATTGCCCCATATTTTTGGTGATTTTCCCGTATTGGGCGCTGTGGGTGGGACAGACATGATAGCAGGCGCAGCAGCTTGTGCAGTCTGCGCCCCATTTGGGATGCCCTTCTACCATGGCAATGTTGCCAACTGGGCATGCCTTGGCACATTTTCCGCATCCTATGCAAGCATCCGTATAATGCCATTTCTTAGTGTCGACACCCCATTTCTTAAATAGAGGATAGACGATGGAGGTTTTCAGTCTTGGAAAGGGACCCAGATGCACATCGTTTTCCGTCTCCTTAGAGTTGATTTTCTGAGCGATGTGCTCAATTCTTCCTACCGCCTCCTTCAACTTCCTTTCCTCCACATCTTTAGGATCAGTGCCAAAACCGGGCAAAAGGACATAGACATTGGGCATGATAAGACTCCAGCATGCTGAAAGTTTTATTCCTCTCTTTGACAGTGCTTTTCTCAAAATCTCAACTGCCATTCCCGTCTCGTCGCCACAAGTAGCCAAACACCAGACATATGCAGAAGATGAAGCGATAGATGCTACCAATGATTCCGGAAGTCGCTCAATAAAATCAATCACAATTGGAGGCACTCCCCAAGCATAAACAGGGAATACAAACCCAATCGACTTGTCCTTTTGGGAGTCTATAGCCTGAGTATAGGGATCTGTGTCTGGAATAAACCTGACATCCTCTCCCGTCAATGAGCCAATCCTAAGGGCAGCATAGCGGGAATTGTGAGTGCCCGAAAAATAATATATCATAATGTCATTCGGTGTGGAAACTGGTGAATTTGCCTACTTCTTGTGAGGGAATTTCGGCTTTGGCTGCATCTATGGCTTTTACTAAGAATGCCATGTTTCGGCCGAGATTGCGCATAGTCTGCAACCCTTCGAGGTCTGCCTCCACGTCTTCTGCAGTAAAGCCATGCACTTCATTCCAGTATGTGCTGGAGACAATAGGCATTGAGCAGATGGTAAAGTATTTGTTGATCTCATCGAATGCCGAGGTTGAGCCGGCGCGACGTGAGGATACTACTGCGGCTCCAACTTTCATTGTCTTGCTGAAAACTCCGGATGTGCTGTAGAATAGACGGTCCATAAATGCGAGTAGCTGACCGTTGGCTCCGGCATAGTAGACAGGACTCCCGACGAGAAGACCATCGGCTTCGGCAAACTTAGGAGCAGTCTCATTCACTGCGTCATTGAAGACACAGCGACCGTGCTGGCGGCAGAAGTTGCAGCTGATACAGCCACGGATGTCTTTGGTGCCTATATTGACGCGCTCGGTTTCGATGCCGGCAGCGTGGAGGGTTTCTTCTACTTCGCGGAGACCGCGGTCGGTGCAGCCATTAGGGTGGGGGCTGCCATTGATTACGAGGATTTTCAT
>CAZCZX010000049.1:14487-15831 GCA_964503095.1 uncultured Sangeribacter sp. | reverse complement strand
TCAAAGAGGGTAACAAGGAGCGTATCCAGCAGTATCGTGGCGTAGTGATCCGCATTTCCGGCCATCAGGACAAAAAGCGCTTCACAGTGCGCAAGATTTCTGACGGCATCGGCGTAGAGCGTATCTTCCCGATTGAGTCACCCTTCATCGAATCTATCACAGTGAACAAGCTCGGAAAGGTGCGCCGTGCAAAACTTTATTATCTGCGCAACCTCACCGGCAAGAAGGCTCGCATCAAAGAACGCTTCGTGAAGAAAGAGAAGTAAAAAACTGCGGACTTCAAAAAGATAAAAATCGGACGGAATTTATTCGGTCCGATTTTTATTTTTTTCTTGTTTGGATTGTTATAAGAATGTATGGCAAAGAAAGAAAAGAAACAGAAAGTTACATTTACAGCAGAGACTCGGCAAGGACTCGTGGTGAAAAACACCGGGAGTGCCTACGACGTGAGGCTCGACGAGGGTCCGACTGTCAGTTGCCGAGTCAAAGGGAATTTCCGCATCAAGGGAATCCGGACAACAAATCCGGTGGCAGTAGGCGACCATGTAAAGGCAGTTAGAGCCACAGACGATATATGGTATATCACAGAAATACTGCCACGCCATAACTATATAATCAGAAAAGCATCCAACCTTTCAAAGGAATCGCATATCTTAGCAGCAAACATCGACAGGGCCCTTTTGGTGGTGACACTTAAAGACCCTGAAGTGCCTTTGACATTCATCGACAGATTTTTAGCAACAGCCGAAGCCTACCGGATTCCGGCAGGGTTAATATTAAACAAGTGCGATATGTGGGATGAGGAAGACCGTGAGCTTGGGGAGGCGATGAAGTATCTTTATGATTCTATTGGCTACAAGACATTAATAGTTTCGGCAGCCACCGGCTATGGGCTGGATGCACTGCGAGAAGAGACAGCCGACAATATTTCGCTGCTTGCAGGCAATAGCGGAGTCGGAAAGTCATCGCTTATCAATTCATTGATACCAGGTCTGAATCTACGAACAGGAGAAATATCAGAACTTTATCATACCGGCACACACACTACCACATTCTCTGAGATGCTTGATCTTCCTTATGGAGGGGAGATAATCGACATTCCAGGAGTAAGAAGTTTTGGCACTATCGATTTTACAATAGAGGATACAGGACATTTCTTTCCGGAAATATTCAAAGCCTCACATGACTGCAAATATGGAGATTGCCGGCATACTAATGAGCCCGGATGCGGAGTTAAGGAAGCCGTGGCCAACCACCTGATAGCGGAATCAAGATATGCATCTTATCTTAATATTCTTGAGGAAGTGGAAGCCGGAGATGGAGATAAGTATCGGAAAGCGTTTT
>CAZCZX010000049.1:0-14387 GCA_964503095.1 uncultured Sangeribacter sp. | reverse complement strand
CGAAGCACTTATGACAAGCAATTTGAAGAATATCCAACTTATAACGGAGAGGATCTTGAACTGAGCGTAGACAATAGCGGAACGCATTTCCGACTCTGGAGTCCGAAGGCTCAAGAAGTGAAACTCAACTTATATAACACCGGACTAAACGGAAAGCCTTATGAAAGTTTGCCCATGACCTTCCATCCGGAGAACGGGACGTGGACCGTCAGTGTAAAAGAGCAATTGTACGGTAAGTATTATACATTTCAGGTGAAGCAAGAAGGGAAATGGCTTTCTGAAACGCCAGGAGTGTGGGCAAAAGCCGTTGGAGCAAATGGGAAACGGGCTGCCATCATCAATCTTGCTGATACTGATCCAGAGGGATGGGATGCTGACAAGGGACCGAAGGTGGAAAATTTCACGGATGTAATCGTATATGAGATGCATCATCGCGACTTCTCCATGTCGCCTACATCCGGAATAGCCAACAAGGGAAAGTTTTTGGCTTTGACAGAAACCGGCACAACGTCGCCTGAGGGGGAAAAGACAGGGATAGACCATCTTAAGGAACTTGGAGTGACACATGTACACATATTGCCAAGTTATGACTATAATTCAGTAGACGAGACCAACCTCCAAAACAACACCTACAACTGGGGTTATGATCCACAAAACTACAATTCTCCGGAAGGAAGCTACTCCACAAATCCCTCAAATCCAGAGACGAGAATAAGGGAGATGAAAGAAATGGTAAAGGCTTTGCATGATGCGGGTATTGGTGTGATCATGGATGTAGTATATAACCACACGGCAGAAAACGATGGGTCAAACTTTGAACTGACTGCTCCCGGATATTATCATAGGCATTGGGACAATGGGGAATATTCAGATGCATCCGGATGCGGCAATGAGACAGCCTCCGACTTGCAGCAAATGCGCGACTTTATCATCAACTCGGTGAAATATTGGGCAGATGAATATCACATCGATGGATTCCGCTTCGACTTAATGGCAATCCACGACATAGAGACGATGAATCAGGTGGCAGCAGAGCTGAAGAAAATAAACCCGTCGATTTTCGTATATGGAGAGGGTTGGACAGCGGGAGACTCTCCATTGCCTGCAGAAGAGAGGGCATTGAAAGAAAATGTTGCAAAAATGACTGACATAGCCGTCTTTTCAGATGATTTGCGAGATGCTGTAAAAGGGCATTATTCCAATGCAGAAGACCGAGGATTTGCAACTGGAAAACCTGGCAATGAAGAGACGGTAAAAATAGGCATTGTCGCTGCTACAGCACATCCACAAGTGGATTATTCCAAGGGTAATAACTCCAAATTTGCATACGCAAGTTCGCCTGAGATGATAGTGAACTATGTAAGTTGCCATGACGATCTGACTCTGACCGACAAACTTCGCAAATCGATGCCTGAAGCAACTGATGAAGAACGAATGGCTGCTGCCAAACTTGCCCAGACTATAGTATTCACATCTCAAGGCACTCCATTTATGTTTGCAGGAGAAGAGATATTCAGGGATAAAAAGGGAGTACACAATTCTTACAACAGCCCGGATTCCATCAACGCTATCGACTGGCACCTGAAAGCACTTAACCGCGACCAAATGGACTACTACAAAGGATTGATTTCACTGAGAAAGTCACATCCCGCCTTTAGAATGACAAGTGCAGACCAAATAGCCAAGCACTTGGAATTTGACAATATTGACTCTGCTAAAACGCCAAATTTGATTTCTTATACTTTAAAAGACTATGCGAATGGCGACACATGGAAAGACATCAAAGTGATTTTCAATGGAAGCGATGAGGAGCGTACAGTCAAATTAGCAAAGGGGACATGGCATGCAGTGGCTAAGGGAGGAAAGATTGACCTTGACGAAGGACTTGGATCATTTAAGGGAAGTGTAAAAGTTGCTCCACGGAGTGCAACTATTCTTTACAGATAATGAAACTGCAACTATGCAGATAAGTTATGACTAAGAGCCCAACTCAAAAAAAAGAGTTGGGCTCTAAAATTGCGGTCTTCTTTTATTTTAACCTGTAAAGCAATATTTTTTTAATAAAAAGTGCGAATAAAATTGCATACTTATCTTTTTTTTTGTAATTTTGCACCAAAGCAAATTCAAGACTTGTTGAATAACAGATTATGAAAAAGATTTTCTTAATTCCAACTCTCGTATGCGCAATGCTTACCCCCCTCACAGCAGTAGCGCAAACAGACACAGAAGCACCTGCAACTAAGCAGGATTATAGTTTTAAGTCAAAGCAACCGGTCAGGCAGATAGAATCACTCTATTCAGCCATTATGGCAGCCACCCCCAAAGGCATTCAAAACACTTTGGGTCTTGAGTTGATAGCCAGCAAAGACAGCATCAAGAGGATGGCACTCAACCCTACCGGCATCAATGTTGCGCTGGTAAAAAAAGACAAGAAAGGTAAGTATTATCTCGAAACCTACACCACAGACGGAGAGGCAAGCAAATTAATGACATTTGATGCAAAGCATTTGGGCATACCTTATGCAGCAGCATACACTCCTGATGCACGCCAGTTGGTAGTGGCTACAGACAATGGGACCTACCTATTCGAGACAAAGAAGTTCAAACAAGTTGGAGAGGCACCAGCCTTTACCAATCATCCCGATATGTTGGCATTCAGTCCGAATGCATATTTCCTTGCAGCCGCCGGCGACAAGAAGGTAGAGGTGATGAACTTTGAAGACAAGACTATGCGCCGCACACTCAATCCAGGAGAAAAAGTGACAGACGTAGTATTCTCCAAGTCGAGTGAAGAAATGGCAGTTCTGACGGACGACGGCATGGTGGAAATCTACGATACAAGGACTTTCAATGTCAAGATGATGATTGAAGACCTTGACAATGGATATGCTTGCGACTTCAACTTTGACGGCAAATATCTTGCGGTGGCAGCCAACGATGACAAAGTGACTGTGGTGAACCTTCTTAAACCAGAAGACCGAATCATCATGGATACACCTGAAGCGACAATAAGCGACGTTCTTTTCATAGTAGACGCAAATGATAACCCAGTGCTCGCAGCCAGCACGCTAAATGGAATCCGTGCACGCAGACTGCAACTCGAACCGTATTATGCGAAACTTGTGAGCGATGAAGTTGACTTGAAGATGAGTGAGTGGCTTAAGAAAATGCCAAACGAAACAATGGAAGAATACCAACTTCGTGTCAACGATGAGACAAGAGCAAAACAGCGTCGACTTTTCGAGGATGAGATTTCTACAAGCCTCGCAGGCAACCTGACAGCGATGTCAACTGTAAGTTTGGGTTCGTATGACGCAGAAAACGAAGTGCTCGCAGTGAACTTTGACAATATGCCAACGATCTTCCTCCCCATCCCACGCGAAGATCTCAGCAATATCGATTCAGCGAACGACTTCGAGATAAGCGACCAACAGTATGGTCTGCTGGGCGACGACTCTTTCGAACTTATATATGCCAAGTTCACAAATAAGAAAACAGGAGCGGAATACATCTACGATAATGTAAACCGCAAGCCTATGGAGTTCATGAACAATGACAACATTGTATCTATTGAGCTTGTACAGCAACAGATGATGGAAGAGATCAAGCTTGAGGAGCTCAAGGAGCAAGTGATGCAAGAAGCTAAAAAAGACAATATCATTTCAGACCATACTCAGATTGCTGTGAACTCAGAAGTCATCCCAGAATATGATGCGAATGGCAAAAAGATCATGAACTATAATGTCAATTTCACATATCAAGTGGATCCAGAATTCTCAGCACAAGAAGACTTTGCGCCAGGCAAATACAGGGCTGAGCAATCCGGAGCGGCTTCTTCTATGCTCAACATCGTCAAGAATGCATTTGAAGGAGACTTCTCGAATTATGTGAAATCAGGCAAGCGCCTCAATGTCAAGATTTCCGGAACAGCCGATGCAAGCCCAATCAGAAATACGATAGCTTACGACGGTGCATATGGGGACATTGAAAATGAGCCTATCTATCAAGACAATAAGATGAGCGCAATCACAGTGACCCAAAAAGACGGTATCAAGAGCAACGAACAGCTCGCATTCCTTAGAGCATATGGAGTGAAGGAATACCTTGAAAACAATGTGGCAGGCCTCAATGAGATGGATACACGCTATACATATAATATTGGTGTAAGCGAAGGAAAAGGTTCCGAATTCCGCCGCATCACAGTAGAATTCACGTTTGTAGACGCATTCTAACGACAAACAAATAATTCCTTGGCAGCCTGACCCCTGCCAAGGGAGCAATATTAACTAAAACATCATACTAACAATCATCCTAAGAAATGAAAAAACAACATAGGATAAAAACGATTATTACATTTGCTGCAGTAATTACTGCAGGAATAATTTATGCCTCCAGCCAATCATCTACCGCCACAGTAGATCCTTCGGATCCTGATGCCTTGGCATCAACATCAACTGAGGAATTGGACACTCTTTCACCCGGTCAGATAGCCTTGAATGCCATGACTGAAGAATATAAGGTGATGAAAGAACAACAATATGAAGGAGAAGAAGAAAGTGCTTTCTACCCTCGTGTATTGAGTCTTTATTTGACAGCAAACAAGGCACTGGAACTCGCAGAAAATGAAGAGCAGAAGATGCAGGTGAAGAATGTGCTTCTCGACATCAATGGATCACTTCTAAAGGGAGCATTCTTCTATTCAAATTTAGGCGACCAGAAGCAACTTGCCAATTTTGCAAGGGCATATCTTGACTCACAACGCCTGCCAATATTCTCAGATGGAGATTTTAAGAAAGATCCAAGAGTGTATCCTACATTGGTCTATGTGGCAGCCTCTGATTCTTATAACTCCGGCAACTTTGAATTAGCGAAGGAATATTTTGATATGTATCTTGCCACAGGAGAAGAAAAGATGCGTCATCAGGTAAGTACATTCATGGGGCAAGCATGCATTAATACAAAAGATTATCTTAAAGGCATCAACACTCTAAGCAATGCAGCCATACTATATCCTGACGACTATCAATTAGTAGCGATGGGAATTCAATGCTGCATAGATGGAGGCTACGCCGATCGCATTCAGCCTCTTCTTGACCGAGCCCTGCTGATGAAGCCTGGAGATGAGCAACTTCTCAATATCCAGGCACAGGTGTATGAGTCTACCCACAACTATAAAAAGGCTCTTGACATCTACAATCAAATTGCAGAGTTACATCCAAATAGTCTTGAGAATACACAGCGAATTGCCACTTGTAACTACAACCTTGGTGCGGACTTCTATAATAAATCCATCATGGAGGAAGATGAAAAGGTGGCAAAAAAGAATCGTCGTCAAAGCCGCGCATATTTCGAGACAGCCGCACAGAATCTGGAACAAATCATTGCCACCAAGCCTAACGACAAACAATATCTAAGAGCACTTGGCATTTCATACGGCTACCTTGACAACAAAGAAAAATTTGACGAAATCAACATCCGTCTGGGAGCACTTGGAGAAAAGCCATTGGCAATGGGTGAAGTTCCGGAGGTAATGAATGGACCTCTGGGAGTGAGCGGTGGCGACCAAAAGACCACCTCAACAATCACAGCCCCATCATATCAGGAATTTGCTAAGAACTACATAGAGGGTAAACTTGGCAACTGGGCAAAACGTGGTGAATTTGAAAAAGTTGAGGATTATCAGAAACGTGTGACAGAAGGAGGACTACAATCAGAATTCCAGCAACTTAAGGCAGAGGCAGAGAAAGCATATCTTGATAAGTATGCATTTTCTTTCGTTCCCCGTGATCTTGAACTGCAGCCATATGACCCTAACAATGAGACATACCTCATCACCACACCATATGGCGATGCCACTATCAAAGTTCCTTTGAAAAATAAAGAAGCTGAGATGTTTAAGAGTGCATGGACAAACAACAATGTAGAAATTCGTGCGCCAAAGTACATGATTGACAATGACCATCTTGCAATTGCCTCGATTACATTCAGGACAGCCAATGGCAAGTCATACTCATATGATTCAAGCAAAGCAGCGTCTTATCAGATACCAGATGTAAAGATCAATCTTAATACTTATTTAGCACAATCATCCAACAATCAAACCTCATCAAGCAAATCCGGGCAGACGAAGATACTTGCAAAGACTTCAGATGTAGATAAGGATATACCAGAGACAAATAAGAAGAACAACAATACTTATGCATTCATCGTAGCTAACGAGAATTACAAGAATGTAGCAAATGTAGCATCAGCACTTCATGACGGTCAGACCTTCAGCGAATATTGCGAAAAGACACTTGGCATACCAAAATCTCAGATTGTATTTCTGACTGACGCCACCTCGGGTGATTTCTGGAGTGAATTTGAGAATATGAAGGGAAGAATCGCCAACCGAGCAGAAGATGTAGACGTAATCTTGTATTATTCAGGACATGGCCTTCCAGATGACAACACCAAAGAAGCATTCCTAATGCCGGTGGATGCTCAGCCTCAGCACACACGTACGATGATAAAGCTTCAGGAAGTGTATGATGGACTTGGCAAGCTTCCAAATGCATCAGTATATGCATTTATGGATGCATGCTTCTCCGGATCATCAAGAGAGTCAGGACAAAAAGATACTCCTGTGGTCGCTGCTCGTGGTGTTGCGTTGCGACATAAAGAAGTGGATCCTGCCGGCAATGTATTTGTGTTGTCAGCAGCCGATGCTCAGCAGACAGCTTTCCCATATGAAGAGAAGGATCACGGTATGTTTACCTACTGGCTTCTTAAAAAACTTCAGGACTCCAAGGGAGGAGCCACACTTGAAGAAATTTCCAAGTTTGTGACTGATAAGGTGTCAAGCACATCTCAGGAGATCAACAGAAGAGCCCAAACCCCAACTCATAAAGCAACAGGCAAACTTTCCGGGACATGGAAAACAAAGAAACTCAGACCATAAAAAGGCTATACTCAATAATAATAGCTTTCCTTGCAATAATCATCAGCAGCCTAAATATGGAGGCTGCTGATGATAAAGCCGTGACAGGCACATACACATACTATGGACATCCAGGTATGTCGATGATAGAAGCCAAGGAGAAAGCACTTGAAGGAGCTCAGAATGAAGCTTTACGCTCTGCATTCGGCACTCTTGTAAGCCAAGATGTGGTGCAAACAAATGAGATAGTCAACGACAAGGAGAAAATGGCCTTTCTTTCCAGCACTCAAAGCACTGTGAGAGGAGAATGGATAGCCACAACAGGGACACCAACTTATGAAGAACGATTTGAAGATGGGGTTCCAGTAGTGACTTGTAAAGTATCAGGTAGGGGAAGAAAACTTTCAAACAAAGCTCCGGAGTTATTGGCCAATGCTCTTTCTGCACCAGATAAAAGGGCTGTAAATTCAGAATTCGAAGATGCGCAAGACATATTTGTGTATTTAAAAAGTCCGGAAAGAGATGTATTTGTCATGGTATGTCTTGAAGATGAAGATGGGATGGTCTATAAGATGTTCCCATTTGAGAACACTCCTGCACAGGCCACACTGAAGAAAGGCTATGACTATATTCTTTTTGACAAAGACCGTCCTGGTGGCGATCTTGGAGAAATGCCTGGAGACGGACTATTTATAACTACAGATAAGCTTGCACTTAATAGACTTTATATAGTGTATTCACCTAACTATTTCAGGAAAGGGAGTTGGAATTATTTGGAAGAAGCAAATCTTGACACAATGAATACAAAAGATTTCAATAAACTTATGATCGAATTACGCCGAGCAGATGAAGAAATGGGTATGAAAGTCATAAATCTAAGTGTCAAGCCCAAAATGGATAAAAATTACGAATACGAATAAACCAAAAGTAAGAAAAAAGGTCATAAAGATAAATCAAATCACTAACTAATAATATCAACAGCAATGAAAAAACTAATCATGATTTTGATGGCACTGTGCCTTATAGCACCTGCAGCCATGGCCGACCTGACTCCAAAGCAGGAGAAAGTTTGCAATAAGAATGCAAAAACACGTGCTAAAGAACTTAAGAAACAAGGTTATACAGTAATGGGAACACTGCCACTTGAGGATGTGCTTTATAAGCATATGGTTCAAGTCGAAATGGGCGCAACAGAACAGATGGGCAATGGCCACTCAAAGTCTAAAAACAATGGACGCCAGATGTGTCTCACATCAGCAATGTCAGAATATGCATCAAAGGCAGCCTCACAGATAAAAGGCCGTAACGTAACAGATGCATATGGCAACGAAGTTGACACAGAAAATGATCCTGAATTTGCACGTTTCTATGCAGCGTATGAACGTCTTACTCAGAAAGAAATAAAAGGCGAACTTCAAGAATCGTTCACTATAGTTAAGCAAAATCCTGATGGGTCGTATGACTTCCAGATGTTTATGCTCGTAGACGAAAACAAAGCACTTGCTCGTAGACAGAAGGCCCTTCAAGAAGCCGCAGCAGAAACCAAGCTTGCTCAAAATTATGCAAAGCAGGTATCTGAATTCATCAACGAGCCAGTAAAATAAAAAGGAATAAAACATGCGCAAATGCATCACCATCCTATCAGGATGCATCCTTATAGGGGCGACCGGGGCTTTGTCTCAGTCGCCCTCTGAGGAATATAATAAGTTTCGCCAGCAGATCCTAAGTGACTATGATAATTTCAAATCCAGAATATTGGAGCACTATGGAGATTTTCTGAATGGCGAATGGCATGAATTTGAGCCACTATGGGAAGAAGAAAGCCCATATACAGAGCCAAAACCGGTTTCTCTTCCGGAAATTCCATCCGAGCCAGAGGCTGCCCCAGAACCAGTTGTAGCAAAATTACCTACACCCAAATTCAGTGATTCGAGTTTTGGAGGAGCACTTGCTGCTGTGCCAGGTGGAGGATTAGCTCAAGGAAGCATTACAGATTATGACTACTCATCAAAGAAACTTGGTCTATCCAATTTAGGAGGCTCATCGCAACCGAGCACATCAGCCGCCACTCCAGGCACACAGATGGCAGAAGGAAGCATTTCAGACTTTGATTTCTCATCGATGAAGATTAATGTCCCTTCAAAGGGAGGAAACGGAATGCCAAAGACAATGGCATCAAGTCCGACGGCTGCAGCCCTTGTCATGTCAGAAGTAGCAGGAAAAAGCAGTTATGAGCTTGCAGTGCTACGTCTTCCAGATCCCGGCTTCGCATTCGGAGACCTTCCGGGACAGGTAAAGGCTCCCTCTCCTGGAGAATCAGGGATTGTAAATATTAATCTTCCTGAGAGAAAGATGAATCCGGAAGATCTTCAGCGCGCAGTGGAGGGAAGCGGATATGCAACAGCAGAGACATTCCAAGTGCCAAAAGACCAGAACAACTATATGTTTGATTTCTATGGCATGGAAGCCTTCATACCGCAGATAGACTTCGTCATCGACAAAACTGTAAGCGGTCCTGAACAGACAGGTTCTCATTGGGAAAAGATGGCTAAGCAGGAAGGAGGAGTGGAAACAGCGCGTCAACTCTTCGGACTTGCACAACAGCTTGGATTGAATGGCTACCTGACATTCCGCTTGGCTGAAGCCTACGTCAACCAGAAGTTTAAAGACTCTGATGCCAATGCCCGCATGTCGGCAATACATTTCTTATTGTCAAACATGGGATATGATGCCCGCTTATTAAAGTTAGACAATATATTGACCGTCATGATGCCATTTGATCAGAAAGTAGTATATGCAACTCTTTCACAGACTATTGACGGACGAAAATATACCATTCTTTATCCAGAAGGCTATGAGCCACCAAGAGGGCAGTCAATAAAACTTATGACCTGCAATCTTCCGTCAAATTCTCTTGGCAAGACATCAGATCTTCGTTTGACAGGACTTAGCCTTCCAATGAAAGCCAAAGCGTTCAACCTTACCAATGGTAATTTGACCATAAAGGGAGAGGTGAATGAAAACATCCAGAAGATACTTCATCACTATCCGCAGATGCCTACAGGAGACTTTGCTTCTTCATGGGTAGATCAAAAACTACGCGAAGACATTGTAAATCAACTGAAATCGCAACTTGCCGGAATGAGTGACCGAGAAGCAGTCAACAATCTGATGGCACTATGCCATAAGGGATTCAATTACTCAACCGACCAAGACTTCCATGGATTTGAGAAGCCATATTTTCTGGAGGAGAATTTCATTTATGATAAGAACGATTGTGAAGACAGAGCAATTTTCTTCTCATATCTTCTTTGGAATGCTCTGAATTTGCCATGTCAACTTGTTCAGTATCCAGGGCATGAAAGTGCTACGGTTGCAGTGAATGAAGACATATCCGGATATTACTACGATACAGACGGCATGAAATATTACAGTGCTGATCCAACCTATATTGGAAGCACCGTCGGAATGGTAATGAAAGCATTCCGTTCAGCCTCCCCAACAGTTGACAAGCAGTATAAGTAATATCCAATTTTTGATAAAAATAGCCTTCGATTAGAATCGAGGGCTATTTTTATTTTCAATCGCAAGGCTCGGAAAGAGGATCGCGAGTTGGATAGACTTTGGGGGCTTTCGGGGTCTTTGAGCCTTTACGGGATTTAGAGCCTTTAGGGGCTTTAGGGGGATTAGAGCCCTTAAGGCCTTTAGGGGCTTTAGAAGCATTCGAGGCATTAGAGGCTGTGGAATCTCGAGAATTATCGGATGCAGGGGAATCTTTGGAAGTTGCTGAGGTCTCAGAGGGAATGGAATGATGATAGCAGTTACGAAATATGAAACCTGAAGATATGCATAAGAGGGCTGCTGCCGCAACGGCAACAAGCCCTCTTCGTTCTTTAGAAGTCAAAGGATGCTTCATGATTCAGATGTCAACACTATTCAGAATATCGAAATTATCCTTCGTTTCTGTTAGCGCGTTTGCGTTCATTCTCATCAAGGATAATCTTACGAAGACGCAGATGATTTGGAGTCACCTCAACATACTCATCCTCCTTGATATATTCAAGGGCTTCTTCGAGTGAGAAAACAACCGGAGGCACGATTTTAGCCTTATCATCAGCACCGGAAGCACGCATATTTGTGAGTTTCTTTGACTTTGTGACATTGACCACGATATCACGATCTTTAGCGTTCTCTCCAACAACCTGACCGGCATAAACTTCATCTTGAGGGAATATGAAGAAACGCCCACGATCCTGAAGTTTGTCGATGGCATAGGCGTAAGCCGTACCAGCCTCCATAGCGATAAGCGATCCATTAGTGCGACGTTCAATTTCACCCTTCCACGGCTGATATTCGAGGAAACGGTGTGCCATAATTGCTTCTCCGGCTGTAGCTGTCAGCACGTTATTACGCAGACCGATAATGCCACGAGATGGAATATGGAATTCAATATTGATACGGTCATTTTGAGTATCCATGCTTATAATATCGCCCTTCCTACGAGTGACCATATCAATCACCTTAGAGCTATATTCTTCAGGCACATTCACAGTCAAGGCCTCAATTGGTTCGCATTTTACTCCGTCAATTTCCTTAACAATCACCTGCGGTTGCCCCACTTGCAGTTCGTAGCCTTCACGGCGCATGGTCTCAATAAGGATAGACAAGTGAAGCACACCTCGACCGTAGACTATCCACTTGTCTTCAGTGTCGCCTTTGCTTACACGCAAAGCAAGATTTCTGTCAAGTTCCTTCATGAGCCTGTCGTGAATGTGTCGAGAAGTCACAAATTTACCATCTTTTCCAAAGAATGGAGAATTATTAATAGTAAAAGTCATCGACATAGTAGGCTCATCGATTGCAATTCTGGGTAGAGGCTCTGGATTCTCAACAGCAGAAACAGTGTCGCCGATTTCAAAATCTTCAAGACCAACAATGGCGCAGATATCGCCAGAACTAACTTCAGAGACTTTCTTTCGCCCCATGCCTTCAAAAGTGTGAAGTTCTTTGATACGCTGTTTTTTCACGCTACCATCCTTCTTGCATAGCGCGATATCCATTCCCTCACGCAGAGTGCCACGATGTACACGTCCGACAGCAATTCTGCCGACATAACTTGAATAGTCAAGACTTGTGATAAGCATCTGAGGATCGCCTTCAATCTGAGTAGGAGCAGGAATGTTTTCTATGATGGCATCAAGTACGGCTGTAATATCATTCGTACGGACTTTCCAGTCTTTGCTCATCCAGTTTTCCTTTGCACTTCCATAGATAGTAGGAAAATCGAGTTGGTCTTCAGTAGCGTTAAGATTAAACATAAGATCGAACACCATCTCATTTACTTCATCCGGACGGCAATTTGGTTTGTCGACCTTGTTAACGACAACTACAGGTTTTAGACCCATCTGAATGGCCTTTTGAAGCACAAAACGAGTCTGAGGCATCGGTCCTTCAAAAGCATCGACAAGAAGTAAGCAACCGTCTGCCATATTAAGCACACGTTCCACTTCGCCCCCAAAATCGGCGTGACCCGGAGTGTCAATAATATTGATCTTTGTACCCTTATAATTTATGCTGACGTTTTTTGACAGAATAGTGATTCCTCTTTCTCGTTCGAGGTCATTATTATCGAGAATGAGTTCGCCGGTGTTCTGATTTTCGCGGAAGAGATTTCCAGCGAGTAGCATTTTGTCGACAAGGGTAGTCTTACCGTGGTCGACGTGAGCGATAATAGCTATATTGCGGATGTCTTGCATACTGATGATTCTTGCCCAAAATGAGTCTGGGCTGTTTCAAACTGCAAAATTAATACATTTTTAGGAGAAAGTCAAGTTATTTAGCCTAAAGTTGAGTCTTGATGTGACAAAGAGTTATATAAACGTCGGTAAAAGGGGTGAGAAGTGAGGGTTTCAACGTCTCCAATGATGATTAGTTTCATGCGAGCCCGAGTCATCGCGACGTTCATCCGACGTAGGTCGCGAAGGAATCCGATATTACCCTCGTCATTGCTACGGACAAGAGAAATCATAATCACATCGCGTTCTTGACCCTGAAAACCATCGACTGTATTGATTGAAATAAGATGTCTAAAAGGTTTGAAAAAGGGTGTACGTTTGACAAGGCCTCGAAGAAATTGCACTTGTGCACGGTAAGGGGAAATCAATCCGACATCAATCCGCTCATCAAGGAAGCGCTGTTTCCCTATTTTTTCAATATATTTTCTTAAGACAAGTACTGAAAATTCAGCCTCATCACGATTGATTCGACCGTGGCTTTCCCCGGCAAGGGCTTCACGAAAAGATGTTTCAGATTCTTTATCTATCAGATCAGTGTCAACAGCGATGTTAGCTTCAGCAGTATCGATCCATTCGATAGGAGTGTCAAAATCAAGGATACCACGATGGCACACTTCGGGAGCAGCTGTCATTTTACCGCCATAGAACCAATCGTTGGAGAATTGCATGATTTCATGATTCATTCTGTATTGCATGGTCAGAAGAGAGACAGCCTCCGGATGATTTTCAACAATTCGCTCCATAAGCGACTTTCCAAGACCAGCCTTCAAAGCCTCATAAGATTTGACTGTAGGAGGAAGTTGGCAATGATCGCCAGCAAGGACTACCCTACCGGCACGGCGCATCGGGATGAGACTGGCAGCCTCGAGAGCCTGAGCAGCTTCATCGATGAAGAGCGTAGAAAACCGCATACCGTCGAGCAACCTGGAAGCACTCCCTACAAGTGTAGAAGCAATAACATGGGCGGAGTTAAAGAGATCTTGATTGATACGTATCTCAAGTTCTGTCGCACGGCTACGAAGACGGTCAATTTTCTGATGCCATTGATCTGAACCTCTACGTTTAGCCGATCTAAGATCACGAATTGTCTTCCTTATACTCCAAAGGTCGGGATAGTCGGGATGAGCCTCGAATCGACGTTCATACGTAAAAGAAAGCATCTTGTCGTTGACTCGTGATGGATTGCCAAGACGCAAAACGTGCACTCCCCTATCTACGAGACGCTCGCAAATCCAATCGACAGCCATATTACTTTGAGCGCAGACAAGCACTTGAGGTTCACGGCGCAGAGTTTCGGCAATGGCCTCGACAAGAGTAGTAGTCTTGCCTGTGCCCGGTGGACCATGAACCACAGCGACATCTTTAGCACAAAGCACCTTATTGACCGCTGCCTGTTGGGCTGGATTAAGGTAAGGAAACCCAAGCGGAGCGAAAGTTAATTCAGATGCCTTCCTATGAGAATATATGAGATCTCGAAGTTCGGCAAGTCTGCCTTTGGCTTTAATTGTACGCTCAATCGCTTCAAACATAGTGCGATAAGAAGTCTCATCAAAAGAAATCATTACTCCTGCCACTACCGAAGAAGAGAGTCTGACAACATCGGCTTTTTCCGGAATAGCCACCACCATTCTGTCTCCATCTACGAAACTGACAGTGCCTGAAAATGGGAAAGA
>CAZCZX010000048.1:0-15882 GCA_964503095.1 uncultured Sangeribacter sp. | reverse complement strand
TCATAAGTCACCGCCGCCATATCATACTGGATATTCAGAGTCGGGTGATAGCTTGAAGCCGCAACTCCATTGGCATCCACAGCGGCACTCTCCTTCGTGTCTCCGTTTCCAGCCTCGGTAGCCGCCTTTGGATCGGTGGCAGCCCAGACATATCCTGTTGCTTGTCCGTGTCCATTGTTAATGGAGACTATGCCATTGGCAGCAACCCGATCATGAGCCCTTGCCGCCAATTGTGGATAAGAAGCACCGGCAGGGATGATAACCTTCGTGAAGTCGAGAGGCGCGTAGGAGAAAGTATTGGGGTTGGTGCCATTGACAGTGAAACGATCGTCGGATGTTGCACCCGAAGACAAACCATCTGCAATTCCAGATGGAGTATCGGAGTCCGCAAGAAGAGTTCCTTTCGATACTCGCCTCCAATTCTCATCATTATTCCAGTTGAGGGAAGCCTCGCCGGTCCATTCCTGGTATTCGGGGACTACCTTGATAGAGAAGATGGTCTGACCTTGACACTTCTCCTCATATCCGGCTGCCTGCATCGATGGGCTCTCGGCCTCTTCGAAATTGAACTTGAACTTATAGTAGTAACCTTCACGGAAAGTGATGCCTTGCTTCAGTTTGCTGCCTCTCGTGGTCTCCTTTTGCTCCTCATAGAATACGATTTTAGCCAATGGAGTCTTTGAGGATGCATATGAATTGCCATTTTTAGCGAATTCAACTATCAATTCACTCACTTCGCCCACAATTCTCGTCTCGACTCCATAGACTTTTTCATCTTCCTCCGATGAGTCTTTCGGGTCACGGTCAGAGATCTGGCGATAATTGGGATCGTTGGTTTCTACAAGATATACATAGTCGTCGGCTACCTTTGTCTGATTATGATCATCGTCATATTCATCTTCAATGATTTTAAACTTTTCAACATCATCAGTGGCTGGCTTCATATTGCGTAATGGTACATACAGCACATTAGCAGTGGAACGATTATTAGTCACAATATCAAGATCCTTAAGACTTGCGCGCAGAGGCACATCCTCGATGTCTACCGGATAATCCATCTCGCTAAAGCCATTAAACAGGGTGGGAGAAGTATTGGAGACAGTAATTTTTACCTCTTTTGGTTGAGTACAAATTGCATAAGTTAGATTGTTTTTATCAATCCTGTCAGGAATGGCGAAAGGAATGGCTGTCACATATATATCCTTCCATAATTGATCTTTTTCAAGAGCCGTCATCGATTGTGGAAATATAAAAGAGCTCTGGTGAAGAATGAGCTTTGGTTCGACAGCAGATACGGAGCCATCAGCATTGACCTTTTTATCAGCGCAAAGATCCTTTAGCCAATTCTTCATATCGATTGTATACCCTTTTGGATAGATAGGATTGCCATTATTATCCACATCACCGGTGGGCAACTGATTGCCTTTTTCATCATATTCACCCACTGCAGGGACATCCCAAGTAATGGCAGTAGGATAGTCGTTGCGGAAGTAGTCAAGAACATCCCAAAGGTCCGTATCCTCTTCTACCATTTTACCATTTTTCCAAACCCCTATCATTTTATGCGTATTAGCGAAAGTTTCAAATGGGTCCACCCACCAGTCAAGATAAGGATTGATAGTGGCCTCATCCTCCACGATAATGGTTTCATCACTCAATTCCTCCTTACTGTTGGGATCATCGGGATTTTTCTTAAGTATAAGTTTATTCTTAAGGTTGATCTGGACAACAGGTCGTTGGTTTTCACAGCAGGTGATATTATCGCCGCCGTCATAGAGCATACCGTCTACCACAATCTCGGCAGCCCCTTTAAGAGAGAATTGGTCCATGCGTTCACAACCTGAGCAAATCTGATAGGCCTTAGCAAGACTAATATCATATTCCACCCAATGATCTGACTTAACATATTTACCATCATCAATTTTACTTGGATACACATCTGCATTAGTCTCTCCTTCTCCATAATTCGCCAATCCACTGAAAGCAGCATTCACGCCAACATTGTCAACAACAATGTAATAATCATGATGTGTCTTATCAAATTCATTGTATTTTTCAATGCCATCAGAAGAAAGAGCAACTGGTTTTGTAATGAAAGTGAAGCATTTTTCGCCATCAATAGTCTCAATGTGCATATTCATATAATCATAGACACTCATTGAAGCTCCATCAACCGTAATATAGTCATTTTTCTGAGATTCATAATTTGGATAGAAGTCAATTTTACCGAACGAAAGTGGCTTCTTTGTAATCTCGTCTTTTGTTCCAGCCACATTATTGTGCGGATAATGGAGTACTCCAGCAGCGAAAGCAGCATAACCAATATCTGAAATATTATTTTCAGGGTTGTCTGTTTCAAGATTTGATACAGCATATTTCTCTGCATATTCCTTATATTTTGCATCATAAGCATTATCATATTTTATCTTATCGACAATAGAATATTGCAGACTAATTTTGCCATCAGCACCTTGTTGTCCTTCCAACGAATGCTTGAGGGCATCAAATGGGAGCTCCACCTTTATGTCAACATCGACTTCATCCTTTTGACAAAGGGCACCGACCTGCTCAGCAGTCACCCGCGGAGCCACGACGTAAGCACGGACATCGTCAATGGCATAGTCAGCACCTACGGAACTCATCGAGTTGTTTTCAAGCACAAGGGAATAAGAAAGGATATCCTCGCCTGCTTCCAGGTCAGCATGGCTTTGATCCACAACGAAAGAATAATACACATGTATCCATTTACCTTGGTCGCCACCCGTATTGCCACCATTCTCGTAGTCATCCTCTGGGTTTCTCTTGACATATCCGGTAGCGAAACCATGCAACTGCTCTGTACGCAGAATATTTCCTTTCACATCCGGATCATCTCCCTCTTTCCCGACATTTCCGTAAAAGTTAAAGATCACGTTGGCAGTCTCCGGTTGGCCCTGATTGAATTCATTGACCCAAGCAGAGACATAGACAGTAGAGCCTTTACAAAGCTTGGGGAAATCAAGACGCACCATCTCGCCGGGATCGGAAGCCGCATTGACGTAGTAGAACAGACCTTTTTCCTTTCCGTTTGTGTTGTAGAAAAGACGGTCGTAGGTACCGGACTGTACTGTTCCAAACTCCGCATCCACTGGATTATCAGTCCGCAATGCAGCTGCATCTTTATAAGCAGTCATCACTGAGTGATCGGCCAGGCGGAACATATTATAGTCGCCCCCGGTGGTATATCCAAAACCATAGTTGCTATTGGTCCAAGCGATTGGGAGCTTGAGTCGGGAACCCCTGACACTTACGCTATTGGGATTATTCTCATTAAAGTTGGACTCAAAGAATCCGAAACGTTTGAAATTAGTAGAACCATCCGACCCATCTGATTTCAGCAGAGTGTATTGGTCGAAGTTAACTGTTCGGGTGACAGAAGTGGAACCGTAACGGCGTTCCAAATACCGCTCCATGTGGGTGTAATGCTTATGAGATGGATTGGCATTGATGGCAGCGATATCCTCTTCCGGCACGAACGAAGCGTGCGTGTCGTCGAGAAACTCCACTTCATATTCAGCAATGACAAGAGGCCACTCAGTATTATCCTTCTTATCTATAAGTCGGATAATATTCCCATCAGAATCCTTACCATAAATTCTGACAAGGTATTTTCCTTGCTTGGCGTCAGCAGCCTTGCACTCTATCGAACGCGCGAATTCCTTGTTGTCTCTAAGCCAATTGTTAGGATGTACAGCTGTCTCCACGTAAGCGTCAATGTGCATAAAGGGTTGGTCGTCGGGTTCAAACATACGATATCCATCCCCACGAGTGGAGGATATAGCATTCTGCTTCAGTTTATTGACACCTGTGCCTCCTTCTCCCGTCAGCTCATAATCTTTCTCATTATAAATTGTATTCCCATTGAGAGGATAAGTGAAGATTTCGTAGCCGCGTACGCGATGAGTATCTCCATCCTTATCTTTATAATAATAAGGGGATTTTGTGCTGGCCTCAACAGGCATAGCCTGCTCAAGGCGAATCTTAAACGTCTTGTCGGCAAATGAGGAGATATATCTTCTGTTAGAATTCACATATTTCTGATTGCCGGAGTGGTCGCCCATATTCTTGTCAGCGAAGACAGAAGCACTCTGTATATGGAAGATATGACGGAATGTGACGATTGGTTCCTGAATCGATGCGTCGCCACTTTCCCAAGAGTTTTCGTCTTTGCCCAGTCGTTTGGCGAGATTTGTATTGAAAGTAAGGGAGAAGTCGGCAGCTACCCACTGGTCTTTCATTTTAGTATCACCATCCTCATCTTTATATTTCCAGTCTTCTTTAGCACCTGTGGTATTGAAATAGATGGATGCCACACTGCCTTTGCCACGGTATGCGTGGTCGAGAAGGGTTTTTCCACCTATGAATCCATGTTCTGTTCTGATTACAGATTTGGGTTCGGCGAAGAAATAAAGATAGTCGGGGGTTTTGTCGGTGAGATAGTCATACCATCTTACAAACTGGTCCTCGTAGTTGTAGCCGGTTTGATTGTTCCAAATATCGGAATATGGGTAGAGGTCGACACGTTCGCCGGGGAGGGCATACACCTCGTGAAGCACGGTATATGTCTGCTGGCGATTCCCTTTGTCGTTATAATCTGATTTTTTGTATTGATTTGATGTTGTGGGGACAACGTCCTCATCATCAAACGGATTTGTCAGATAAGAGAAATCGGGATAATCCAGACCCTGTTCTTTAAAGTAATCCTCATGGTCATTTTTTACATTTTGCCAAGTCATAGTCAGTCCTTGAGCATTCTGACCATAGAGCATATAATGGGGGTCTCCGTTGAAGGGGGGATTGTTGATCTCATTAATTATACCTTGGGTGTGCTTCCAACCATACAATTCGAAACTCTCCCGATGATTGTAAAGTTTATTATAATCTTTTATTCCATTATCTGACTCGAGGTTGATTTTCGGAATCTCCATGTAAGCGCGGATCTCTGACATACGCATTATGCGGGTGTCGGACTGCGTAGTCACTCCGGTAATGGTCTCAAACGTACGTCCGGCCGTGCCACCATAATTATTTGCAACAGTTTTTTTACCGGTTTTGCGCTCAAGATTTCCTGTATTTTCCAAGCAAATGAGGCGGATGCCTTGCCATTCCTCTTTTAAATCAAGGGCAAAACGGATGCTGTCTCCAGCGGCGATGTTGGGGAGTCGCAAAACCTCCACGTTGGAGTCTACACTTCCGGCAACTGTATTGCGTGTTTGGTTCAGAACTCTGCTGATACCTTGATAGCGGATTTCGAGGGGGAAACCATTGCTCTTGTCGAGGAATGGATCAGTGTCGTTCAAACCCGGATAACTGCGAAGGTCATTGTTGTTGACATTTCCGGATGGGCGCTTTAAGGATATAACTACCTGATTCTTAGCATTTGCATGCGTGCTTTCTACTCCATTATATTTCTTGACTATGTTATGGAATTGTGGAAGGATAATGTCAATGTAGTCATTGTTACTCCAAATATTGTCATCAGTATAGACGCGGTTTTGTCCCCCTTCGGCAGCAATCCCCTCTTCCCTGTTGTAAGGGAGAGTGGTGTCCCAATATGTATCGTTGTTATCACTATTAAAGTCGCCATCAAACAATTGCATTGCTGGATCATAATCCTTCTTGACATCAATCATGTCGCGAAGGCGGGGACCGGGATAGGCATACCTCTGCCCCATAGCCTCGATTTGGAAACGAGTTATCACAGGCACCACCCAGTTGCTGTCTTGGGCCTCAACTGTTCTCAGGAATTCGCTCTGTTTGTAGACTCCAAAGCGAGTCATTCTAATCTTTGAACCGGTGGCATAAGATTTGGCGTTATCATCCACCACTATTCCGGTGCTATTTCCTGCATTCTCAACGCAGATGAAACGCAGCTTAGAGATTTGATTGTCATAGGCATCCCCTACAGCTAATGGAACATCGATGGCATCCATAAACATGTTGCCGATTGCGTCCGAATTGGAAACATCCGGATTCAACTGATACTTACCTAAATTGACATATTTGCCATTCTTCCATCCCTGTACGATGAAGCTCGTGGGAGTCTCCGGCATAGGATCATTATTGTTATCTACGCTATAGCCGATATGGAAAGAGTATGCACCATCCTTGGAAAGTGGGGTTCCCAACTCTACATCAAAGTAGTCGCTTGCCAACGGTTGTCCGGTGGCATCGGGGAGAGTGTAGGTGATCTCTACATTGCTGACTGTAAGATAACCAAGGTCGGCCAAAGGTTGGAACACCAGGAAACCCTCACTTGCAGTCACGGCAGGGAAAGGACCCACTGTAATATTATTATCTCCTGCTACTAATGTCTGAATAATTGACTCACTGAAACTGTCATTGGCAAGAGCCACGCTCATTGTTCCGGCCTTGTCGGCTCGGACAGTGGCGGTTACTGTATAGTTATAGCGAGGATTGAACTCGAGTTCATTCGTCACCTTAAATGGCAGATAATATGGTCTCACCTCCAATTGACTATTTTGAATGAAGGGGGCAGGATAATGAGAACCGGGCACTTCACCATTCGGGTTGGAGGAGAGCGACTTATAGTCTATCGTATTTTCTGAGTCATCATATACCAGACGCATTTTTTCAATTTCGAGTTTTCCTTGGAAATTTTCTCCAAGTCTGACTCGAATCATTGCACTGGTAGTGTTAATGGGATCGAAGTCTACTGCAATCTCCTTCATTTCAGTAGATACAGTCACCGTTTTTTGGGAGAAAGTGCTCCAACTACCAAATTCTAATTCCAAGTTTTGCTCAACATCCGACTTCATTGTGGCAAAAAGAGTATATTGTTTGCCCGGGGTAATGGGAATGCCGGAATGAGCGATAAATTGTGTCCAGACAGGTTCTATATCGGCCACGAGTCCGTCGCCATCGGAATTAATATAAGGGATTCTTCCGGCAGTGTAAAGATTCCATTTTGAATTTGCTTCTTCATTGAATTCCTCAGTGGGATTCCATAGTTTCACACTCCTGAGGCGCATAGTGTCACCGGGCTTCTGACCTTCTACGTGGAGCACCACAAAACCACCGGGAACATTATTTTCTTTTATCTCATCCTTATTGAATACTACCCTGAGTTCAGCATCTGTGAGTCCACCTTGATTGCTGATAGTGCGGACTTCTACATCTTTAGTAACAAAATGTGTGGCGTCTCCAAAGTTAACTTGGAATTTAGGACTGCCGGAATACATCACTCTTGCGGTGACTCCATAGGATGTTTTGTCTTCAAGATCTTTTACATCGCTGATCAGCACCACTTCATATGAATCTTTATCAGGAACAGTGACATAGCGTTCACTACCTTTCAATTCCGTGGTTGACATACCAAGATTAGTATATCCGGACTCATTAAATGCATTTCCTTTTGAAACAGCATCTTCAAAACCTATATAGTCAATGTATAGAGTGCCTTTATAGTCGTCAGGGCGGATTATTTCGCAATATTGAGTTGTGGGTTTTTCTGTGAAGTTGAAAGTATACGCAACTTCTTTATATTCTTCAGTGACATCAAACTGAGTTTCCATACCACCCAACTTGACAGTCACCTTGCCGGCTTCCGATCCTCTGATTCTTGCGATAAGTTTGTATTTATTATCTATTTTCAATCCTAAGTTGTCTCTGACCCTGAAACGTTTCCAGCCATGTTCGTAGATCATTTTGTCATCGCGCAACTCGGGTTTATGACTCATTGCATACTCGGTAAATTCAATTGCACCACGATAATCCCATGAGTCAGCCAAGGTCTGCTTATTGGCCGTAATCCTGACGTCTTTCAGGTCGAAATTGCCAGAGTAGTTTTGCAATTCAAAGATAAGATCGCCTTTGACTGTTTCTCCTTCGGGTACGGACAGTGTTCCGAGATTAGTTTCATCTATCGTTGCGTCATAAGTAATGACAATTGGGAAACTGGAAGATTTATACTCGTCCGATTTTCCAAAAGATACAGTAACCGTTCCGGCAGCTGAAGCTGCATAATTTCCGGTCAATGTATAAGTGCCACCGGGAAGATCTATATCATGAAAGACATAGAATTTTTGGGTCACCGGCTCGCTGTTTGCTGAAATTCCACTTCCGTTCTGCCAAGTATTGGTGTATCCATCGCCTCCCCATCCGTTGGTGCTCAATTCAGACGGCAAAGTCCGTGTCTCCTCATTGGCAGCGCGCGTCAAAGTGCTGACGTCTGCCACTGGATATATCGTAACCTTCTCAATTTCAATTTTACCTACGTAACCTAGTGGTTGTAACCTTATTTCTTCAATCTTTTTAATATTTGTAAGATCCGAAACAGGGAAAATAATCATAGTTTCTGTCCATGCTGGTTCAAAATGAATCTTTTGTTTTCCGTATGCACTCCAGCCATCTCCTCCAGATTCTGGTTTAGTGTCGCTACCTATTACAATTTGAATATCCGAACTCGTTGAGGCTTTTGCTTTTAAAGTTACAAGGTAAGTTTGATTAGGTTCTAAATCTAATCCCCTTTGTATTGAAAATTGAGCATAATTACTATCATTCCAACTTCCATAATTATAAACCTCTTCCAAATAATTATTACTAAAATTTAATTGTGTTTCTTGAATACCTCCAAATAACTCCACTGACTCAACAGTAATTTTTCCATTAACATCAGGACAATAGATTGAGCAAAAACCTGTAGGTGAATTTGGAATAGTACCTGGTTCAAACGTAACTGCATACTCCGTCATAGTAGGAGTGACAGCTATAGTTTTACCCTCTTTCCTACCATTGCCATAATCTCCAAGATTGACATAAACAGTTTCAGAGGGACTTCGAGTGCCATTAATTTTGATTTTAACAGTGTAAGTTTGAGTTGGATCTAAAGATAGCCCACTTAATACCCTATAATGAAACGCGGGACAACCAGAATAAAGCACTTTCCCATTATCGGAGCCTGCATCATCTTTAACTGTGGGATTAGGTACCTTATTCCAATCAGACATTTCAGTCTTTGTGCTATAATCTTCTTTCTTTACAACAGTATTAGTGGTAATGTCATAAACTTCAACCCAGTCAACCAATATATTAGACTTACATGCCTTAGGCCCATTATTATCCCAGCAATAAATGGATGCCCAATCCTGAGTTGCATCCTTAAGAATACTTTTATCTGGATCTTCAAGATTAGGGATAAATTCTACAGAATATTCATTCCACTCATTAGTTAAATTTAAATACTTACTGTTTTCATTATATGTGTTTCCATTACCCCATGTGCCAAAATTTACTATTACCCTTCCACCTGATTTATAATCATTTGGTCCATCAACCTTTATTCGTGTGGTAAGACGATAAGAATGTGTCTTATCAATTGAAAGTCCATCTATAATTTTAAAATGGCGAGCTTGCTCTGCCACTAAATTTCCTTCGTCGATAATCGGGACTCCATCAATAATATCCAATACCTTCCAGTTTCCTGTATACGTGCCAGCTATTGGTTTAGGTGCGATCAATTTAGCCTCATTGACTTTGAGTTCTCCAGTATAAAAATCAGCATCAATTTTACATACAACTGATTCTTGGCTTTCTGCAAATGGTTCAAACTTAAACACTACATCTTCTTCACCAGTGCCTGATAACACAGCTGTAGCAGTCTGATTGCCAAGTTGCATTGTAATTTCACCTTTTTTGTTAGAACTAAGTTTAGTCGCGACTTGATATTCCACCCCTTGCACTAAATCAATTGTATTATTGGTTATCAACACTCGGCTATCCTTATTTTCCACATTATCTGATGGATATCTCTTATATGTAAGAATACCATTGTTAAATACAAGCTCACTATTGCCTATTCCACTACTATGAGGATTCGCATTGTTAAATTTAAAATCATTGTATGCAGAATATTCTGGGGGATAAGTCTGAACTTTCTCCTCCTCAAAAGAAGTCCATTCTGTCGAATTATTGTCGTCTGTCAAGTTCCCAATCATCGATGTATTAAAATTGGAGGAGACGCTCTTTACGGGGATCTTCTCAATATACTTGTAGCCGTTTTTTAAATAGTTGAGGTCTCCCGCCGCCGGGAGGGTGGCAAGGGCGATGGTTAGGGTCAGGAGGGAGAGTATTATGGAGGGTCTTTTCATATTTTTATATGTTGTCGATTATGAGTTGTCAGTTGTTTGTTTTATAATTTGGTTCTGGACTCCGGGGTCAAGCGGAATACAGAGGGAGGAGATTATTTAGTGTTTATGCGTTTTAGCAATTCATCTGCCGACATCTCTTCCATTCGAGAAAACGCAAATAGTTTCTTGCCAAGATCCTTTAAGGATGCTCCAATATGATAGATTGAGTCATCAATAATCAGAAACCGGTCGTGAGCTTTCTTGTATATCTTAACATCAATGGGAGGATATTGAGAGTTGTGACGCTTTATATCGTTTTTGATGGAGTCATTTTTATCTGAAGTGTAAATCAAGGCAGAAACTCCGGATGCTCTTTTATCAAGTTGCCGAAGGACCGAATAATCTGCATAGTTATCAATCAAAACGATCCTTTGCTTAGCACCCTTTACAAGGTCGCAGATCAAAGCATAGGCATCAAAAATCCTATCCTCAAAGAAGATTCCCTCGACTGGAGGAATTGAAGTTTTGACAAAGAAGTCTACCTTATCTTGTAAATCATCCAGTCTTCGGTCATGGTCAGATAGTCTAAGATCTATCCGAGACTCCATATTTAGGAGCCTCTGATTGATACTATATCCTCGAAGCAAATACTCTTTCAGCACCTTGTTTGCCCACCTACGGAATTGAGTGCCTCTTTTAGACTTGACACGATACCCCACGGAAATAATGACATCAAGGCTATACACCTGCGTAGGCTTATATTTTGAGAGAGTATTATGCAAAATTTGCATATTACCTTCCTTTTCCAGTTCTCCTTCTTTGAAAACATTGGATATGTGTCGAGCAATTACAGACTGGTCTTTATTAAATAATTCCGACATCTGTGCTTGAGTTAGCCAGACTGTTTCATCTTCCAGTCTGACTTCAAGCTTAACTGTTGAATCAGGTTGATATAATATTATTTCGTTTTCTGCTTCCATTGTTGTCGGTTGTCGGTTGCTTTTTGTTTTGTCAAGGGTCGGATACCATAAAGCGCCTCTCCGAAGCTACAGTGTCCTTGTCTTGGATGCCACTGACTGAAGTCTGGGGTTTTGGCATTATCATCAGGTCTCCGACCTAATTCTTTTGCTTCGGTCTTAATTTCCTTTTGACTTCGCAGGACGCATGCGGAGCATGCTCCCTTACGTTCATTTGCTTCGGTTTCCTCAGTTCCCCCTTTAGGGGGTTAGAGGGCCTCCGCAATAGCAAGGCGAAGCCTCAGCTATCCGCGTTGTGGCTCCCATCTTTTAATATCCAATATCTTATTCTCATATATCTTTCAAGTTTCTTTTTGACTATGTGGGACGCATGCGGAGCATGCTTTCCTACGTTGGGTTTTCCGTTTCCCGTTGTCTCTGGTATCTGGCATCTGACACCCTGACCCCCTGACACCTTGACACCTTGACACCCTGATGCCTGATCCCAGCCCTACCCTTTTATCGCCTTCCCTTTGATGAAGAGGCGGACGAGGGGATTGTCGGGGTCGTTGGTGCGGACGCGCACCTGTTTGCGGAAGGTGCCCGTCGGGTTGTTGCGGCCGTTGTAGCGGACGGAGATCTTGGCGGTGTCGCCGGGGGCTATCTCGTCGTGCGGATAACCGGCGGCGGTGCACCCGCAGTCGGTGTTGACGTTGAGGATGAGAAGGGGTTCGTCACCGGTGTTGACAAACTCGAAGTCTACGGTCTGTATGAGATCGAGACGGAAGGTGCCGAGGCTCTTGGATGTCTCGGGGAATTCTATCTTGGGACCTGCGGCCTTCACTGCTATTGCAGTGAAGAGAAGCAGCAGTATGACAGAGGCCATATATCTCACGCAGAGGGGCAGAGGGCTCGCCGAGAATTCGCGATGCCTTGCTTTTGTCGGGAGCAGAGTGCGCTGAGGCTCGCTCGCTGCGCTCCGCATTGCGGGAATGAGGGAGGCTCGGGGAATATGTCTATGTTTTGTTGTCATTGTTATCATTTTCTTTGTCTAAGTTTCCTTTTGACTTTGTGGGACGCATGAAAGCCCCCTAACCCCCTAAAGGGGGAATTTTGGTTTCCTTTTGACTTCGCGGGACGCATGCGGAGCATGCTTACTACTCTATTTGCCTCTGACATCTCATTCCCCCTTTAGGGGGTTAGGGGGCTTAGGGAGTGAGGGGGCTATTTTGGCGGATGATGGTGAAGATGCAGGTCTTTGCTTCTGTCAAGGCTTGGCCATCTTGATCTTTTAGAAAGAATGTGATTTTTACCTTTGCTGTTCCAGTCTTTTTCGGATCAAGTTCTCCGGCTATTATCTTACCGAAAGCAGAGAGCGGATGACCAGTGACATCCTTATTCAGATTATCAACAAGTTTCGGGGCTTTGATAAATAAGTCGTCACCACTCGTTTCAGGATCAGACATATTCGTATTATCCATATCCACCTCGTATGTTTTGTCATCCATTATGACTTCAACAGGATATAACTCAAACTCACCGCCAGTGGTCAATGTAGCACTAAGAGACGTTCCATCCGCACTTTGGTTAAACACAGGAGGATAACCGCCGATAGGGGGATAATAATGCAGCTTCCACTTTATCACCCAGTTGGTGAATTTGATAGGAATATGAATCCAGTCGTTGCGGTTAATGTAGGTGATTTTGGAGGTATAAAAGGTCTTGGAGTCTGATATTTCTGAAGTCTCACCTGCCTTAGTCTTTTTTACTTTCAATTCAATCTTGAAAACATTTTTTATTGCAGCATCCTCTATTTCAGACTCAACAGTCACTGGATCTCCATTCTCTTTGAAATAGCCACCTAACGACTCCTTGCAGTAGAAACTGAACATTCCCATATTATACTTTCCAGATTCGTCATTTGTTAACGAAATATTTTCAAAGGAGAGGGTCCCTTTATCTTTCTCTTTTATATTTTTGTTGAGTTTATCATTGGGACCGATACCTACAGCTGAATTATTAGGTACGATGGAGATTTTTTCCGAGTTTGAAATGCGTCCGAATTTCAACTCTTCCAAGGTAATATTGTCATTTGTGGAGTTAGTGAATGCGAATTCCACTTTTGCGACAGCACGAACCACTTCGATATTGATTGCGTCCTCCACTGTATTCGTTATTACAATTGTTGGCATGACTTGTGTCATCGGAATGTTATTGTTAACTTCATTGCCTTTATCATTTGTTATTTTATCAAACCACTGCATATCTTTATTTGGAGAATCTTCATTCTCCCTAAATGCCTTAAGAACAAATGTATTTACATATATATCTTTGTGTTGCCATTCTCCTTTACTATTTTGTTTTAAATAGTTGTTTTTAAATTCTGTTGCAGTTTTGGGGGTTATATTTGCAAAGGCATAGACTCGGTAGGTGCCTGATGGTATTATCGTACGGAATGTTTCTGCTTCATATCCATCTCCGTCCACATTGACTGAGGTTGAGGGAACCTTGTCATATACATCTTCATCTTTGTCTGTGATTACTTTTACATCCCCATTTTTAGGATTGACGAACACAATCCACCAATCATGGATGAGTTCGACGGAGGAGGTGGGATCTTTGGGAGTGCCGTCGCCGCGGGTTTGGGCGTTGTTGGGGCGGGAGGAGAGGGTTATGCGGACTTCGGTGGGGATGCCTTCTTCGAAGGTGGGGTTGTTGGGGTCGTCAATGCCGGTTTTGTCTGCACACGCCGGGAGCAGAACTAACATTATTGCAGACAATAAAAAACTCACGCAAAGGCGCAGAGGCTCGCTCGCTGCGCTCCGCATTGCAGGAATGAGAGTGACTCGTTGGTTATGTCTATGTTTTTTTGTCATTGTTGTCATTTTCTTTGTCTAAGTTTCCTTTTGACTTTGCGGGACGCATGCGGAGCATGCTTGCTTACGTTCATTTGCTTCGGCCATCTTATTCCCCCTTTAGGGGGTTATGGGGCTAAAAGATGATTTCGTCTTCTTTGCGGTAGTTCCATTTGCGGACGAAGATGCGGGCTTTCATCGTGTCGGGTTCGCGCATCGTCGGCTCTGGGTCTCCTGGCCCACTGAACTCTAACGCGGCTCGATATATGTTGTTACGGACCGTGGCGTATTCCATTGGGAAATTTTCCTGATATTCAGCACTCTCGTTGTTATAATGCCGCAGCCAAAAGTTATAGTAGCAGATGAAGCCCCACTTATCACCATGCTTTATAGCAATATACTCAGTAATGATTCCCATTTCTTCGGGATTAGCCTTGGCATATTTTTCAGCTTCAACCCTGTCTGAGAAATATATGCTGTTCTTTTCCAACTGTAATTTGGGATTCTCCTTTTGGATTTCACTATTGTATTCCGAAGTCGGTGAATAGCGATAGATCTTACCTCCAGTGATTGAGGTTGCTGACTGATTAAGTTCATCAAGAGTTTCAGTCGTCACAGTGGTTTCATTACCATCTTCATCCTCGGTGGTTGTTGTTGAAGAAGTGAAGTTGGTATATATCTTATCAGGGACATAGACAGCGCGTAAAGCCATACCGGTAAGGTAGTTGCTATGATAGCAGTCAGTAGGATGCGTGTTCTCGTTGGCGTAGCTGATTATCGAGACATGGTCGCATCCATAACTATTATTAATGCTATTGCTATCACTACTGCTATTGGGATCACAATCAAAGTAAGCTGATAACTTTCCTTCCTCTTTATTTGCTATGTCAACTTTAACTTGTGAGACTGCAGTGTTGCCATACCAATCTGTGAGGATTGAAGTATTGTAATAAGAAGATTCCTCTTTAGTCATATTGTTTATATCAGTCACAGTCATCTTTTCCAAGGTATGACGCTCTATCACATAGTTCTTTGGTCGATCATTTGGAGATGTCGCTGTTGGATATTCGTTAGGACTTTCCTTGCCTCCCCATAAGTATTTACTTGCAGTCAGTACATCAGAAAGATCATTTTTACTAAAAGAATTTACTCCATTAGTGACCATTTTAAACACATATGATGGCTTCTGCATCACATTTACTGGGAGAACGTTTGTGATATAGACATGGTGAGGAAGAGGAGTCTCATCTTTATCCTTATCCTTAATCTGATAATCCAATTCCATGAAAGCCTTGCCTCCATCAGTTATTGTCTTAATCTGACTTTTGTTATACCATATATCCAGACGAGCATACAGGCGTTGGACTGTGGCAATGCCGGAATAGCCTCCTTGATTATCATCCGTGAGAGAGTTTGTTCCGGTCGATTGACTTCCATACTTATATTCCGCATCATACGCCGTAGACATAAGGAAATGACTATATTTGGATGCATCTCTGGAAAACACATCATTTGGCATCATCCATGAATTCATATCATTATCCAAACGGAGACCTCTCAATTCTCCTAAAGTCGCAGGAGTATAAATGCGACCAATGTTTGCTATTACGTAGAACTTAAGTTTTGTGCAAGACTCAATGTCATCTTCCCAATACTTGACCTTGAGTTTTATATACTTGATGCCAAAATAGGGATAAATATCATTATTGTCATCACTTACAGATTCTATTTCAGGACTATTGTCATCATTGGTTGCACCAAAATTGTAATACAGATGCTTAACAATCCGAGAATTTTCATCTCCATTCAATCCCTTGACATTCTCAAAGAAAAAGACATTAATATCATGAATCTTGTCTTCATTTTCAAGGCCACGCTCTCTGCCGTTGCCTTCTTCGCCGCCCATTGGGTTGGCGCGTGTGGTGTAGGGGTTTGCGAGGGGTA
>CAZCZX010000047.1:0-16128 GCA_964503095.1 uncultured Sangeribacter sp. | reverse complement strand
TGGGGGGTAACAAGATTGATAGCCCTCCGGGCTATATCTTATGAAGTTTATTTTACCGGCATTGGACTGAAGTCTGGGGTTTCATCATAATCATCAGGTCTCCGACCTGAGTGATTATCTGAAAAATGGGATGCATACCATAACAAATTAGGCTTCTTCGATGAGCGGGGCTTCCAGATGGCGTGTCTTGGAGGAGAAGTTGAGACCTATCAGGAAAATACGTCTATGGCTGTTGCGATATGGGAGATCGTATTGCTTTTCTTTAATTTGGTCGAGAGCTACTTGTGATGACATGTCAAACTTTAACTCTATTATGTAAATGAATTTGGGAGTCTTGATTACGATATCTATCCTGCCGTCGGAGGTATGGACTTCTGTTTGAGTCTTGACTCCAATCAACTTTAATAGTATGTAGATAGCCGTATGGAGGTTGTTTTCATTGTCCATCTTCATCTCGTAGGGTATTCCGGCGAAGAATATATCCAGGTTCCTCACTAATTTCTCTGGTTGACCAAGAAGAATGCTGTTGACAATATTGCGGACTACGGTCTGTGAGTCGCCACCTTTCTTAACTTTTACGTAATAAGGCAACAACTCTTTGAAGAGGCTGTCGGTGACTTCGCTATTGGGTATGCCGAGAGTGAAAAGCTTAGTATCTCGGTCATAATCCTTTATGGTCAAGTAACCGGTCTGATACAATAATGCCACTGGAGATATGTTTCTGAGGTCAAATCCCTGAAGAGTCATCTCGTCACACTGGGTATTGAGGATACTTTCAATGTCCTCATCAAACTGGTGAATGGCCTCTGCCATCAAAGATGGTTGTCCAGTACGGCTCCAGTAGTTGGATATTTCTCTTTTGGAGAGGCAACTTAGCAACGACCATGGATTATATATATCGCTCCCCTTTTTCGCAAACCGGTAGCCATCATAGTTGCTCTTCAATTCCTGGCATACCTCTTCTTTCGCCATTTCATTCTCCTCTGCAAATTGCTTGATACCTTGCTGGAAGTTGTCAAAAAGTTCCTTTTCTGTAATGCCGCAGATGTCCGCAAACTCATTGTCGAAAGTTATGTCGTTGAGATTATTAAGGTCAGAGAATACACTCAATTTGCTAAATCGGCTGATACCAGTGAGGAAAACAAGCTGGATATGCTCCGCAGAACTCTTGAAGTTGGAATATAGTGAAGCAAGTTTCGTGCGGTAATGCTCGAAATTTTCATCATCATTAAGATTATTGACAAGAGGTTTGTCATACTCATCAACAAGTATCACTACCTTCTGTCCAGTCTTATCATGGGCTGCCTTTATGATATTCTGGAATCTAAGGGAGAGAGTATCCGAAATTATTGAAACCCCATATTTCCCTTCCCAATCTAAAAAATAATTATTGAGGACGTTGTCGAGCAGACCAGGCTCCTCATATTTCTGCACGTTGAGGTCAAGCCGGAGCACGGGATATGGTTTCCAATCCCAGGGAATGGAATCTATAAAAAGACCTTTGAATAGCTCTCTCTCTCCTTTATAAAAATACTCCAGAGTGGAGAGAAAAAGGCTTTTACCGAAGCGGCGTGGACGGGCCAAAAACCAGTATTGGGCACTGTTATTGACAATCTTTTCTAGGAAAGAGGTCTTGTCAACATAAATAGAATCTTTTTCCCGCAAGATGCGGAAATTCTGTTGTCCAATCGGGTATCTTCGCGAATCATCCATATATTCTCTTATTTTATGCAAATTTAGCATTAAAATCTGAAATATGCAAATTTTAAGATTTCGTAGTTGATGATGCGATTCTCCTTCTCTGCATTGAAGTTGGCTCCTATGCGACAGACCGGAGAGCAAAATTAAAAGGTTGAAATAAATTGGAGAAATATATTCGTATTTGAAAAAAAATGCTTAACTTTGTCGATTGAATAAAGAGTTAGCATTACCATGAAGTTTCCACATTGCATTTGCCATGATTTGGCATGTTTTTTTCGAGTTTCGGTGATTTCGATTTTGGCTGTTTCTTTTGCTGGGTGCACATATTCCGGGAGGGATAAGAGTTGGCAGAAGGATCAGGGTATGATTTGGAATACTGTTTGGCATGCAACATTCCAGGGAGATTCTGATGATATAGCAGCTGCTATTGATTCTCTTAAAGATATGGAGAAAAGTGTGTCGGTTTTCGATGAGGAGTCTCTGATCAGCAAGATAAATAGGAATGAAGAAAATGTTGTGGCCGACCATCATTTGATCAATGTCTACAATATGTCGAAGCATGTGAATAAAATGAGCAAGGGTCTTTTCGATCCTACTCTTTCTCCTCTCATTAAAGCGTGGGGATTTGGGAAGAACCATACTCCTACCGCCGACACTGCAATGATAGCCAACATTCTTCCATCGGTAGGTATCGACAAGACAAAAATTGAAAACGGAATGCTTATAAAATCCACGCCTGATATGGAGTTTAATTTCTCGGCAATCGCTAAAGGTTATGGAGTAGATTTGGCAGCAAAGGCTTTGGAAGACAAGGGATGCAAAAATCTAATGTTTGAAATCGGGGGAGAGGTGGTTTGTCGAGGCCTGAACCCGGAAGGAAAGAGATGGAGAATCCTTATTGAACTCCCAGATGAGCAATATCTGAAAGAAGTATTTAAGAATGAACAAACGCCGATTTTCAAAGATCGCCTTGTAGTGGAACTAAATGATGAAGCCCTTGCCACATCTGGCAACTATCGGAATTATCGGTCTGAGTCAGGACAAACCTACGGACATACTATATCAGCAAGAACAGGTAGGCCGGTAAAGACCGACATTCTAAGTGCATCAGTAATAGCACCCACATGTATGGAGGCAGATGCACTCGCCACTGCTTGCATGGTGATGGGGTCAACGGATGCCATGACAATGCTTCTTGAAGAAGGACTCGCCGGAGCATTTATACTTTACTCCGGCGAAATATTAGTCAACGACAAGATGAAAGAGCATCTCTCCACAAGCCATTAATCGTTAAAGTTTTGGATTGGGGACAAACCATCCAATGGCAACTCCGAAGTTCCATCCATGGAGTGGTGTGCTATAGGATGCAGATACTGATATAGAAGCGAATGGCAATGTGCCAACAAAGCTTACTCTGCCTAAAAATTCGGTCTTGCTAAATGGCACATGCCATTGAGAAGAATCGCGGAATTTTGAGAATACATACGCATCTCCACGAAGTTGGATTCTCTGAAACAGTTTCCAGACCGGGATTGCACCTACTGCTACATAGTCATCGCCACGGAGTCCAGGGACATAGCAGTTGTCCATCGATTCCAACGGCATGAAGGAATAAGAGGTCATCAGATCTGTCTGCCTATCAGAAAAACGCTTGCCTATTGACATTCCTCCTTGTGCAAGAGCACCCATTGTGAAACTATTAGACAAAGAATAATAATTATTCCAAAGAACATCTATTTTTCCACGCCAAAGGTCTTCGGTTTCTTTAGATGGGGATATGGGCACTTTAGTTTCCATATGGCTTCCGCTGATTGAGGCATAGAATCTTCTTCCTGTATCAGGGAACGTGCGCTGGCCCAAAGTGTTGTATTCATACTCAACCATTGCTTTTGCCGTCTTCACTTTGTATTGCTCACCATAAGCAAGAGATGTCTTTAACAAAGCAGATCTTCCATGCCCCACTTCGTAGGCAGCCCTCACAAAATTGACATTGGATACAAACGACTCAATGTTGGAATTACTGAAGAAAAAGGGAAGATTATCATAATACTTCTTTTTCGAAGCGACTCCTTCCAAAGAAATATAGGAAGGATTGTAGGAATTCAATCTGATTCTGCCTTTTAGTCTGGCTGCTATATAAGATTGTCCACCCCAAAGAGAAAGCAACGCATCTAAAGAATTTTTCTTGAGAGAATGGTAACCAATACCGGCGTAAATAAAGCTGCCCACGCCGGTAGTGAGCCATCCTCCGGCTGAGGCTCGCCAAGGATGTTTCAATGTAGCCTTGAGCACAAGCTCATCTCCTTTTGCCTCAGGAAGAATCTCTTCTACATCACCTTGTGAAATAGCATTATAGTAAGCATCTTCTACTTCATCTACTGTGATATTTCCATCTTTCTTCTCTTTGCTTTGGAATACAGAAATCAGATAATCACTATTCTTTCCAGTCAGTCCCGGAGTCGAAATCTTATTAAAAGTCACCTCAGGAACTTTTGCAGCAAAACTTGCTCTCCTGGCATTGACCTCCGCAAGAGGACGACGAGCATTAATGCGCGATTTTATAGAGTCCACCCACTGTAGCCCTGTCTTATAACCTATGTTATAGATTTCCTGGGCCTCATCGAAAGAAAGAACACCAAAATTTGTGACAGGAACTTGAATCTTAATCCCAATCTTTGGATCGACATAGTAATCATTGTTCTGGATAATCAGATCCTCAAGTTCGGAATACATATTATTGACATTCGGTTTGCCATCAGGCTTTGAAACAGACACGCCGATTATAAAATCAGGATGGAAATCTTCTTGCATCACATTAACCGGGAAATTATCATATATGCCTCCGTCGAATGCAAGGATACTGTCTACCATTATCGAGCGATATACAAGGGGGAAGGACATGGATCCTCTCACTGACTCGCCGAGAGAACCTTTCCGACATACTACCTTATGCTTTTTATAGACATCAGAGAATACGCATCTGAATGGCACAAAAAGTTTGTCAAAATCCCCACCACAAGCCTCAGTATATGGAGTGAAAAGCTTTAGGAACTCAATGTTCATCGGAGTTGGGTCTATTAGGCTTTTAGGCAAAACTTGCGAGGCGATGTTGACATTGTCGCCTCCAAAACTAATTTTACCCCATTCCGGTGTTGGTTCCGGTGAACTTACGAATGATAGATTCTCTTTGCTGACGACTCCCATACTCCAATTCAGGAAGTCTTTTGAGGTCATCATGTTGAGCATAGAATCTGGAGTCCAACCGCAACTATAGAGCGATCCCACGATAGAACCCATAGACGTTCCGGCTACATAATCGATAGGGATGTCGTTGTCTTCCAAAGCTTTTATCACGCCAACATGGGCTACGCCTTTTGCGCCGCCGCCGCTTAAAACAAGTCCGACCTTGTCGGTGGCCTGCATTGTAGCAGTCACCAACAAGGTCGACAATATGACTAAAGAAATGTTTTTCATAATAATAGTATAAAGTGGGTTCGCGATTATACTATTATCAACAAACAAATCCTATTTTGGATTAACAAATATAAAAAAATCTTAAGAGAGCATATCGATTTTTTGCTGGATTTGTTCGATATCTTGCTCTATTTGCTTAATCTTGCGTTCGAGGTCCTTGAGCATTGAATTGCCAGCGCTCGACTTCACATTGAAGAATCCCATATTGTTGTGATAGGTCTTGAGATCGTTTTTCTTCGCTTCGAGTTGACGAAGGAGATAATCTTTCTCGCGCTTTACCTTTGTGGAGTCATCTTTAATGTCTTCCATCTTCTGCTCGAATCGGCGCATGTTGTTGCGACTTTCTTTTGTATCAAAAGAGTTATATATCTTGTCGCAAATCTCGCGGTATTCAGCACGGAGCTGATCTTTGAGTTTGAATGGAACATGACCAATTGCATTCCACTTCTCTTGAAGTTCGCGAACGAGAGGAAGAAGTTGCTTTTTATCCAATTCAAGGTCGAGAGCCTGAAGATTGGCAATTACATCTTTCTTGGCTTGAAGATTAGCGTTTTCCTCTTTACGGCGGTCACCATTTTCAGATTTGCGACGCTCAAAGACAGCATTGCAAGCAGAAGTGAAACGATTCCATACCTCATCAGAATGGCGGCGTCCGGCACTGCCGATCTTCTTCCATTCGTCACGAAGTTTTTGTACAGTCTCGATAGCAGCCCCTATCTTTTCCTCAGCCGCAAGAGCCTCTGCTTTCTCGCAAAGCTCAAGTTTCTTCTTCAGATTCTCATTATATTCATCTTTCACTCGATGGAAATAGTCGGCTTTTGCCTTGAAGAATTCATCGCAGACATTACGGAATCGAGTATATAGAGCAGCATTGTTTTTTCTGGAAGCAAACCCTGTCTCTTTCCATTTAGCTTGAAGGTCGATCACTTTCTTAGTGGCCTCATCCCAGGCATTGAAAGTCTCAGGAAGGGCAGCGACTACTGCCTCAGCTTCTTCACAGAGTTTGTTCTTTGCCTCTTCATTGGCGGCTTCCGTTGCTTTTCTACCTTCAAAATATTCCTGATGACGTTTTCTGACCACAGAAGAAGCCTCGCGGAATTCTTCCCAAAGCGGTTCACGGTATTCCTTGGCTACCGGACCGGTTTCTCTCCATTCATTATGGAGAATCATCAGCTTGTTAATGGCATCCACAACATCCGTATTTTCAGCGAGAGCCTTAGCTTGCTCTACGAGTTGACGCTTAGCCTCAAGATTTTTCTTGAAGTCAAGGTCGCGGAGTTCCTTATTCATCTTAAGCTGATCGTAGAAAAGTTCTACGGAAGTTTGGAATTCTTTCCAGAGGTTTGTGACTGCAGAATCAGGGAGATCTGCTTTTTCCTTAAATTGCTTCTGGAGATCCTGGAACTTCTGGAAGTTGATATTGACGTTGTCGATATCAGCAGCAATCTCTTTGATTTGGGCGAGAATAGCTTGCTTTTCCTCGAGATTGGATTGTCTGAGTTTCTGGTCAGCCTCAAGCCAAGCTGCGCGGATATCGCGAAAACGAGCGAAAAGATCGCGCACTTCTGCCTCCCCTTCATCAGGAGTAGAGACAAACTCTTCAGGGTTTCCACCCTCTGCAATGTGCTTTTCGAGTTCGGCAAGAGTTTCTTTGCTTCTCAACGCGAAGTAAGCATTCTTGATGGCTTGTGCTTCGTGGTGCTCGGTTGCGCGTGCTTCCTCCACAATAGAGCGGAGAGCATCTAAGAGTTCGCTTTTTGACATTTCAGAAAAGCGTGGTTTACGCTCTTCTCCATTTTCTTCAGGAGATTCAACAACAATGGATTCAACTTCAGCAATCACTGCTTCTGGATTTTCAACATTTACAGTTCCTTCTTCAGCAGTCTCTACTTTGACTGTTTCTTCTCCGGGGGTAGGTTCAGGAAGTTCCACTTCTGAAACATTCTTAACTTCGTCAGTCATGGCAAGGTGAGGTTATAATTTTTGATTATTATTCTACTTTAATTGAAATGATACGGATATCTTCGAGCGGACGGTCTCTGCCATCGGTCTCTGCCTTCTGGATTTTCTCCACTACGTCCATACCTTCGAGGACTTCTCCAAAAACGGTATATTGGCCGTCGAGATGAGGAGTTCCGCCTACGGTAGTATAGTCGCGCACCTGTTCTTCGGTCATTGTGACAGGTTTGACGTTCTCCTCAGTCTGGCGAATTAGTTCCTGACGTAGATTTTCAAGTCCTACAGAATCTTTTGCCAATCGGAGCTGTCGGATTGAGTCCATATTTTCGCGCTGCAGTTTCATGAAATATGATTGCAGTTGCTGCTGCACAGACATTTCTTCCATTCGGGATAATTGCTGAGGAAGATATTTCTTGCCGGTGACGATATAGAACTGGCTCCCGGAACTCATGCGTTCCGGATTTACTTCATCACCGGAGCGGGCAGCCGCCAATGCTCCGTATTTGTGATAATGCTTAGGGTAGACTATTTCTGCAGGTATCTGATAGCCGGGGCCACCGCTGCCCAGCATAGCGCCTTGCGGAGCTTCTTTTGAATCCGGATCGCCGGTCTGCACCATAAAATCATTGATCACTCTATGAAATAGCACGCCGTCGTAGTAGCCTTCCTTAGCGAGTTTTAGGAAGTTATCTCTATGAAGGGGAGTGTCGTCATAAAGACGGATTTTTATATTGCCAGCTGTAGTAGCAATGTCGAGTGTCGGTCCTGCCGGCACTTCGCTCTTGTTGATGTCTGCGGTCATTTCCACATTGTTAGAATGTTGGTTGTCGGGTGAATCCATGCTTTTGGCATAAGCGGCTGTGGCAATTATTGCCAAAGCACCCAAAATCGCAACTGATGATATTATTTTCTTTTTCATTACAATAAATTAGATGCCATCGGCTGGATAGATCCTCTTATAAATTCTTCTGAAGGTATCATCTTCAGCCTTCAACTCGTCGGCACGTTCTTTATAATCATTTCCCCAAATTGCTTGAAGGAGTGAGCCTATATATCTCCGCTCTCTGTCTTTCTCTATTGCTCCCTCAACAAGAGGGGTGATCCATCCGGCAAACTTTTCACGGTCTACTGCACAAAGAAAACGTGCTGTTGACGCAAGAAACTGGCCGGATATGTCGACACGTCGAAGATTGTCGTACAACTCTGGCATACAGTCAATACATGTATCCACATTATTGACTATATAGTCGTAGGTAGCCATGCCATCCTTATCCCCTGCCAAACTTTTCAATGTTTCACTCATATCTATTCTGATTTATCCCGACTTTAAGCCTACATATAAAGCCAATGGGAATATCAAAGCGCAAATTTACACAAAATATTCGAAAAAAATAGTTTTTCGAGAAAAAAAATGTTTTTCTTATCCAAAATACCTTGAATAATGTTTTACTTTTATAGATTTCATCTTAGAAAACCTAAAGAAAGTGAACAAAGCAGATGATAAAATAATAGTTATCGGGCGACAGTATGGCGGTACGGGCCGAAAGACCGGGCGCGCTTTGGCAGACCTTCTCGGACTTCCATACTACGATAAGGAGATAATTAATAAGGTGTCGGCAAAATATGGCTATGACCCCGAAATCCTTCATAGGGCAGATGAAAAGAAGCCATCTCCTTTCAGGAGCATGATGCTGGGCAAATATGGAGTTATGGATATGTATGCCACGTCTCCTATGAGCCGGGAATCTCTCTATGAAGCGCAAACCAACGTCATCAGGCAAATTTGCAATGAAGGAGGATGCGTTATAGTAGGAAGGACAGCCGACTATATCATGAGAGAGCATCCCGGGTTGGTGAGCATATTCATCCATGCACCCATTGAGTGGCGCGCTCAGAATCTAATAAAGCGAGGCGAAGCCGAATCCCTTCAAGAAGCAATGGCAAAAATTAAAAAGGCTGACAGCCACAGAGAGGGATATTATAATTACTTCACCGGCCGTAAATGGGGAACAGCTGACAATTATCACCTTACTATTGATGCTTCTCTTATGGATCCGGATGAAATGGTCGGTTTAATAGCCAAATATATCGCAAATATCAAAAAGTGAAAATCACAAATTGCAGAAGAGAGGTCTGTCGCTTCACACCAGGCGTGTGATGAGGAAAGTCCGGGCAACATAGAGCACCATATTTGCTAACGACAAGCCGGCGGCGACGTCGGGGGACAATGTGACAGAAAACAACCGCCTGCCAGCCTTTGTGTAGGCAGGTAAGGGTGAAAAGGTGGGGTAAGAGCCCACCGGATACCGTGGCGACATGGTATGCCGCACATCCTATGGGTTGCAAGGCCAAATACACCGGCAGCTAAGGGTTGCTCGCCCATTGCCGGGGGGTAGGCTGCTTGGCGCAAATGCGCCGGAGCCATCTGGCAACAGATGGTCAAGATAAATGACAGACGGGAACTTCTTCTTCTGAAGCTGTTCTTACATAACCCGGCTTACATCTCTTCTGCAATTTTTTTTTATTAACTATAAAATCCGAATATCCATATGGGAGAAGGCAACACAGATAATGAAACTCCAAAAGCTTCAGAAAAAAAGCCCGGTTTTTTCGATAGACTTATAGAAAAAATCAAAAAACAAATAGAATACGTAAGTTCCGGAGTTTGGTCAGACCCTCGGAAGACCATGAAGGTGCGTCTTGTGAAGACAATAAATCTCACAGTGCAGGCATTTCTAAACCGAGACCTTCAGATAAAATCAATGGCGATCACCTATCAGACCGTATTGGCCATGGTGCCTGCTCTTGCATTGCTTCTTGCCATCAGTAAAGGTTTTGGTTTTCAAGACATCGTGGAGAAGGAACTCTACACTTATTTCCCATCTCAAAGTAAGGCCTTGGCTACTGCACTTTCCTTTGTCGACTCATATCTTGCGGAGGCCTCGTCTGGGGTTTTAGTAGGCGTCGGACTTGTGGTGTTGCTCTGGACACTCATTTCATTGCTAAGCAATATCGAGGATGCCTTCAACAACATCTGGGATTTGAAGGCAGGGAGAACCACAATTCAAAAGATTAAAGATTACATTGCTATATTCCTGCTAATTCCGGTACTTATGATCATTAGTTCTGGAATATCAATCTTCATGTCGTCAACGGTGATGGCCGTAGTGCCATTTGCGTTTATGACGCCTTTGGTCAACACACTAATGGAGTTGCTTCCGGTAGTGTTGACATGGGGCGCATTCACTCTATGCTTCTGGCTGATTCCAAATACGAAAGTTGAGTTTAAATTTGCAGCGATAGCAGGAGCATTCTGTGCGGTTGCCTTTGAAATAATTCAGTTGCTTTTCCTAAATGGGCAAATATATGTGTCAAAATACAACGCAATCTATGGATCATTTGCATTCCTTCCCCTATTGCTCATATGGCTGCAATTAAGTTGGCTATTGCTCTTATCCGGATGCGGACTGACTTATTCTCTTCAAAATGTATTCTCCTACAATTTCTTTGGAAATCTGACAAGCATTTCTGAAAGCTACTACAGGGAAGTGCTTCTTGTAGTGACAGCTGTTGTGTATCGCCGATTTCATAACGGCATGTCGGCTCCGACACGCAATGGACTTTCCATGAAATATGGACTCCCAATAAGATTGGTGAGCAGCATAGCCGACAGGCTTCAGCGAGCCGGACTTATACAACTAAATGAAAGCCGCGACGGCAATGATGACCCGGGATTGATACCAACCACTGATACAGACAAGATATTGGTAAAAGATGTGGTGGCAAGAGTAGAATCTGCCGGAATGAAAGACTTTATACCGGAATTCAACACTACATACAAGCAGGCTCTGAAAGAACTTAACGACATCTCTCTCCGAATGTATGAAGCTGCCGGCGACATGCTCATTAGGGATCTTGATATATTTGTAGATTTGGATGAAAAAGAGAAAAAATGACACATTATAGTATCATTTTATATGTTATGCAACACATTTGACTATTTTTATTCTATTATTTTTTGCCACTCTACAAATTTTCACTAAATTTGCGACTAATGAAATAAAAGATTAACTACAGATATGAGTTACCTGAAATTTGACAAAAACTTAATGATAAACCTGGAGCAGAGCCTTCCAAAAGAAATGCTCCGCACCAACAAGTCAGGAGCTTACCACTGCACTACAATCGTGGGCTGCAACACACGCAAGCAACATGGATTGTTGGTAATTCCGATTCCGGAGATGGACGACAAGGCACATGTGCTGCTGTCGAGTCTGGATGAGACAGTGATCCAGCATGGTGCTCCATTCAATTTGGGACTTCATCAGTATGGTCCCGATGTGTTTTCCCCCAACGGACACAAGTATATCAGAATGTTCGACTGCGAGACAGTCCCTACAATGACCTATCGTGTAGGTGGCGTGATCTTGACCAAGCAGAAGACCTTTATCAGCAACGAAAACCGTATCCTGATAAAATATACTCTTGTAGATGCGCATTCTGACACTACTCTTCAGTTCCGTCCAATGCTTGCATTCCGCAATGCCAACGACCTCGTAGTGGAAAACACAGCAATCAATAAGGAAATTAAGGAAGTGCCTGATGGCATTTCAACTTGCCTTTATTCCGGATATCCCGACCTGGTGATGCAGTTTAACAAACCTGTGAAGTGGGTCAACGATGGACACTGGTATAAAGGCATTGAGTATTATAAGGACCGCGACCGTGGGATTCCATATAAGGAAGACCTCTGGGTGCCCGGATATTTTGAGTTGCCGATCAAGAAGGGAGAAAGCATCATCTTCAGTGCCGGCACATCAGAAATCAATCCTGAAGAACTCGAGCCACTTTATGACAACGAAATAAAGTCGCGTACACCTCGTACAAGTTTCTACAACTGTCTGAAAAACTCAGCAAAGCAGTTCTATCTCAAGAACAAGAGCGGCATGTATATCATGGCAGGTTTCCCATGGTATAATGTGCGTGCGCGCGACGAACTCATGGCACTTCCGGGATGTACACTTGCCATCGATCATAAAGATGACTATATCCAGATAATGGGCACTTTCCTGAAGGCACTCGAAAGATATATTGATAAAGGTGAGAAAGACCGCACTATCCACGAGATAGATCTGCCTGATATCCCTCTCTGGACAATTTGGGCTATTCAGCAATATCGTCGGTCGACCGACACAAGGGCTTGCCGTGATCTTTACGGAGAGGTGGTGAAAAAACTGGTAGACGACATCCGCAATGAAAAAATCCACAATCTCCACATCAATCCTAATGGATTGCTCACAAGCAATGGCACTGATACTCCTGTGACATGGCTCTCTGCATCCATCAATGGCAAACCAATTATTCCGAGAACGGGCTATATCGTTGAATTCAACGCCCTTTGGTATAATGCGATCCGCTTCCTCATTTCTCTTTATGAGGGAGAAGAGTCGATGAAGGAATATCTTGAAGAGCTGGAGGCCCTCGCTGAGAAAGTGAAGGTAAGTTTTGTAGAGACATTCTTGAACGATTACGGATACCTATACGACTATGTCAACGGAACGTATGCCGATGTTGAAGTGCGTCCAAATATGGTGATAGCCATCGGTTTGGAATATAGTCCTCTCGACCGCCGTCAGCGTCGCAAAGTGCTTGATCTTGCTACAAGAGAACTTCTCACTCCAAAAGGACTTCGTTCACTTAGCCCCAAAAGTTATGCGTATCGTCCGAATTATGTCGGCGGTCCTGTAGAGCGTGAATATGCTGTGCATCAGGGTCCTGTGCGTCCATGGCTGTTCGGATTCTATGCTGATGCATATATAAAGGTGTTTGGCGTAAGCGGTCTTGGTTTCATTGAGCGCAAATTGATTGGATATGAAGACGATATGTCGGAAAATTGTATCGGATCGCTGAGTGAGATGTATGATGGAAATCCACCGTTTGCCGGACGAGGAGCCGTCTCCACTGCCAAAAATGTAGGCGAAATCCTCCGCACCATCAAGAATGTGAAAGAACTTAATAAATTACAGAACTACGATAATTAACCTGATATGAAAGCATTAATGTTCGGGTGGGAATTCCCACCGCATATTCTTGGCGGTCTGGGGACAGCCTCCTATGGACTCACCAAGGGAATGCACGCCTGCGGAGATATGGACATCACTTTCGTGATTCCAAAGCCGTGGGGCGACGAAGAAAAAGGCTTTGCCCGCATCATCGGAGCCAACTGTACTCCAGTGGCATGGCGCGATGTAAGTTGGGACTATGTGGAAAGCCGCATTGGCAAGGTGATGAATCCACAGCTCTATTATGACCTTCGCGATCACATCTATGCCGACTTCAACTACATGAAGCTCAACGACCTCGGTTGTATTGAATTCTCCGGCCGATATCCCGACAACCTTATTGAGGAGATCAACAACTATTCAATAGTTGCCGGCGTGATAGCCCGCACAGTGGAATGCGACATCATCCACGCTCACGACTGGCTTACCTATCCGGCAGGTATTCATGCTAAAAATGTTACCGGCAAACCACTCGTAATCCATGTGCATGCCACTGATTATGACCGTTCACGAGGCAATGTCAATCCTACAGTGTTTGCCATAGAGAAGGATGGCATGGAGAATGCCGATCATATCATGTGTGTATCTGAGCTTACTCGCCGCACTGTGATAGAGAAATATGGCATCAACCCTGCAAAAGTGTCTACTGTCCACAATGCCGTGATTCCACTTGATCAGGAATATCTGGATATCAAGCGCAGAACCGAGGGTGAGAAAGTTGTCACTTTCTTAGGACGTATCACGATGCAGAAAGGACCGGAATATTTTGTTGAGGCTGCAGTGAAGGTGCTTCAGAAAGATAAGAATGTGCGTTTTGTGATGGCAGGCAGCGGCGACATGATGGATGCAATGATCAAACTCGTTGCCAAACGCGGAATTGCCGACCGTTTCCATTTCACCGGATTCCTTCGAGGCAAAGAGGTGTATGAGATGCTTCGCGATTCTGATGTCTATATCATGCCTTCAGTGTCAGAACCGTTCGGCATCTCTCCACTTGAGGCCATGGAAATGGGAGTGCCAAGCATCATCTCAAAGCAATCGGGATGTGCAGAAATTCTCACCAATGTGATAAAGACCGATTATTGGGATATTGATGCAATGGCTGATGCAATCCATAGCATTCTCCACTATCCTGCGATGTATCATACACTCCGCGATAAGGGTATTGAAGAAATCCACGGTATCACTTGGGAAAAAGTCGGGAAGAAAGTGATTGGAATCTATAAGGATGTCATTGCTGCCCGCAATCATTAAGTAATTAAACTTCTTATACCTCTTAAATTTTTTTAAACACTAAACCAAAGAAGTTATGAAAAACGTTTGTTTTTATCTCAACATACACCAGCCATATCGCCTAAAAAGATACCGCTTCTTCGATATAGGCAACGACCATTACTATTATGATGACTTCGCTAATGAAGACATCATCAGCAATCTTGCTGAAAGAAGCTATATCCCAATGTGCCATACTCTTCTTGATATGGCAAATGAGTATGGCTCTGACTTCAAGTGCGCCATCTCAATCTCAGGAACCGCCATCGAGCAACTTCAGCAGTCGGAGCCGGAAGTAATTGAAATGCTCCGCAAACTTGCTGATAAAGGATGTGTAGAATTCCTCGGAGGCGGCTTCGCCCACTCTCTTGCCTCTCTTGAAGATCCGGAGGAATTCATGCGTCAAGTAAGCATTGAGCAAAAGACAATAAAGATGGTGTTTGGCCAGACTCCGAAGGTGTTTGCTAACACTGAGCTTATCTACGACGATGATATCGCCTCTATGATTCAGGCAATGGGCTTCAAGGCAGTAGTAGTGCCTGGCGCAAAGCATATCCTTGGATGGAAGAGTCCGGACTATGTATACACTGCCGCTACTGCGCCAAAGTTGAAGATGCTCTTCACCAATGATAAATTGGCAGCTGACATCTCCCACAATTTCAATAATCCGGATTGGTCGGAATATCCGTTGACTGCAGATAAATATGTAAACTGGATCGCTGAACTCCCTGCAGAGGAGCAAATCGTGAATATCTATCTCAGCATGGATACATTCGGTGGCTTCCTCCCTGCAAGTTCAGGTATATTTGATTTCTTGAAGGCACTTCCACGCTTTGGCAAGGAAAAAGGTGTTCGTTTCACTTCGCCTTCAGAAGTGGTCGGCAAGTTGAAACCTGTGGACACTGTGACTATTCCTTACGCTATTTCATATGTCGACGGCACTCGCATCGATGTGTCGGCATGGAAGGGCAACGACCTGCAGCGTGAGGCTCTGAATAAACTTTATGGCATCGCAGAGCGCGTTTCCATGGTAGAGGATCGTAAGATCAAGCAAGATTGGGAATATCTTCAGGGAAGTGACCATTTCTTCTACATGGCCACCAACAATCAGGCTGACGCTGCTTTCAGCCCGTACGATAGCCCATTCTCAGCCTTTACTAATTATATGAATGTGCTTGCTGACTTCCTCGTTCGCGTGGAAGAGCAGTTCCCTGAGAATGTAGACAATGAGGAACTCAATTCTCTTTTGCTTACTATCCGCAATCAGTCTACTGAAATCGAGCAACTCAATAAGGAAGTGAAGTCTCTGCGCAAAAACATCCTTGAAGCAGAAGACAGCAATTATGCTGCAGTGATCGTTGAGGAACCTGCAAAGGAGAAGAAAGTAGAGCCTAAGAAAGAAAAGGCATCTAAGGCTTCTAAAACTGAAAAGGGAGCAGAGGAGAAAGCTTCAGCAAAGAAACCGGGACGCAAACCTGCAGCAAAAAAGGCTGAAAAATAAAACATAAATATTTCAATTGTTAAACTATTGTAACACCGTGAACTTTGAGCTGAATATCGTTGTTTTGATTTCAGAAAGTAAGAAAATCGTTTCATGATGTTAGGTTAGTTTAAAATTGAATTATGGAAAAAATTGAAAATGCAGCTGCCTGTGAAGGTA
>CAZCZX010000046.1:0-16296 GCA_964503095.1 uncultured Sangeribacter sp. | reverse complement strand
ATAATGCATAATTCATAATGCATAATTCATAGTGCATAATTCATCATTCTGGATTTATTAATCATAATATTTTTGATATGTATGAACTGAATTGGCATGGTATTTGTTAATAATTACGAAAAACACAAAAAAACGATAGAAAAACACAAAAATTTAATACTTATGAACTTCAATAATTTCACAATTAAATCGCAGGAAGTCATTCAAAAAGCGATTGACTATACTCAGCAAGCAGGCCAGCAGCAGATTGAGCCTGTACACATTCTGAAGGCGATCATATCAGAAAGTGAGACTATTGTCAATTTCATCTTCCAGAAACTTGGAGCCAACCTCAATGCCGTGAACATGGCGATTGAAGCCGACATAAAGTCTCTTCCGAAGGTAAGCGGCGCAGACGTTGTATTAAGTCGCGAATCTAATGAGGCAATGCGCAAGGCACAGGATTTCTCAAAGAAAAATGGCGACGAATATGTCTCTGTTGAGGCAATGCTTATGGGTATCCTCCAGACCAAGTGCAATGCTTCTCGAATCCTCAAAGATGCAGGAGTGACAGAAAATGGACTTGATGCAGCCATCAAAGAACTTCGGAAAGGAAATAAGGTGACCGGACAAAGTGCAGAGGAGTCTTATCAGGCTCTGAGCAAATATGCCATTAACCTCAACGACCGAGCACGCAATGGCAAACTCGACCCGGTGATCGGAAGAGATGAAGAAATCCGCCGAGTGCTTCAGATTCTTTCAAGAAGAACAAAGAATAACCCAATGCTGGTAGGTGAGCCGGGTACCGGTAAGACTGCTATTGCAGAAGGTCTTGCACAGCGTATCGTCAGAGGCGATGTGCCTGAAAACCTAAAATCAAAGCAGATATTCTCGCTTGATATGGGCGCATTGGTAGCAGGAGCTAAATATAAAGGAGAATTTGAGGAGAGATTGAAAGCCATTGTCAATGAAGTGACTCAGAGTGATGGCGAAATAATTCTCTTCATCGATGAGATCCATACCCTTGTAGGCGCTGGAAAGGGAGAAGGCGCGATGGATGCAGCCAATATCTTGAAGCCGGCACTTGCACGTGGAGAACTCCGCAGCATCGGCGCGACAACCCTTGATGAATATCAGAAATATTTTGAGAAAGATAAGGCACTTGAACGCCGTTTCCAGAAAGTAATGGTAGACGAGCCTGATGAACTTGCCGCTATCTCAATCCTCCGTGGACTTAAGGAGAGATATGAAAACCACCACAAGGTGCGTATCATGGATGAGGCAATCATTGCTGCTGTTCAGTTGAGTGTTCGCTATATTACTGATAGATTCTTGCCTGATAAGGCTATTGACCTTATTGATGAGGCTGCCTCTAAGCTTAGGCTTGAGATGGACTCCATGCCTCAGGCTCTTGATGATGCAACTCGCAAGATACAGCAACTCGAAATTGAGCGTGAGGCTCTTAAGCGTGAAGACAACAAGTATCGACTGAAAGAAATTGATGAAGATCTTGCAAATATACGCGACACTCAGAAATCACTCAAGGCCAAATGGCAGGCTGAAAAGAATGAAATCGATAAGATTCAGCAGAATAAGATTGATATTGAGCAGTTAAACATAGAAGCCGAGCGCGCCGAGCGTGAAGGAGATTATGCAAAGGTAGCTGAAATCAGATATTCTAAGATCAAACAGAAACAAGATGAAATCGAGGCAACTCAAGCTAAACTTCGTCAGCTTCAGGGCGAGAATGCGATGATCAAAGAGGAAGTTGATGCTGAGGATATCGCAGAGATTGTAAGCCGTTGGACAGGAATACCTGTGAAGAAAATGGCTCAGAGCGAAAAGGAGAAGCTTCTGCATCTTGAAGAAGAACTCCACAAGAGAGTAGTTGGCCAGGAAGATGCAATCCGCGCTGTGAGCGAGGCTGTTCGCCGTTCACGTGCAGGTCTTAACGACCCACGCCGTCCTCTTGGATCGTTTATCTTCCTTGGTACAACCGGTGTAGGTAAGACAGAACTTGCAAAGGCCTTGGCAGAATACCTCTTTGACGATGAGGATATGATGACTCGTATCGATATGTCGGAATATATGGAGAAGCACTCCGTCAGCCGTCTCGTCGGAGCGCCTCCGGGATATGTAGGATATGAAGAGGGTGGCCAGCTCACAGAGGCAGTTAGACGCAAACCATATAGCGTAGTGCTGTTTGATGAGATTGAGAAGGCTAATCCGGATGTATTCAATATCCTGCTTCAGGTGCTTGATGATGGCCGACTTACTGACAACAAGGGGCGTTTCATCAATTTCAAGAACACTATCATCATCATGACCTCAAATGAGGGCTCGCCAATCATTCGTGAGAACTTTAAGGACTTCGATGATAAAAAGGAGGATGAGCGTCAGAATATCATCTACAATACAAAGAAGGATGTGATGGACTTGCTAAAGATGAAGATTCGTCCTGAATTCTTGAACCGTATCGATGAGATAGTAATGTTTACACCTCTTAATAAGAAGGAGATTGAAGAGATCGTCGGTATCCAGGTTCGTGGCGTCCAGAAGATGCTTGAGACTAATGGTGTCAAACTTGAAGTCACTAAGCCGGCAATGGAACTCCTTGCAGAAGATGGATATGATCCTGAATTCGGTGCACGTCCTGTGAAGAGAACAATCCAGAGATTGGTGCTTAATCAGCTTGCCAAGGATATATTGGCACAAAAAGTGGACCGTGAGCATCCGATTGTAATTGATGTAAAAGATGATCAGCTCGTATTCAGAAACTGATCTTAATATGATAAATGAAATAGGGCTTCTCATTTCGAGAAGCCCTATTTTTTACTTTGGGTTAATTAGACTTATAGTGCTATTGGCCTAATTGGTCTGATTAGTCTAATTCGTCTAATTGGTCTAATTAGACTAATTAGACTTATACTTTTCAATTTACTTGGTTATCTTGATTTAGGGAAGTCTCTGAGCGGCGCTTTGCTTCCCAGCCAAGTGCTGAAGCTCCGAGGACTGCCGCATCGCTTTCTTTAAGCTCTGAGATAAGAATCTGAGTCTTCCCACGGAAGATCGGCATTACATTCTTTTCAAACGCTTCCTTAAGTGGCTTCAAAAGAAGGTCGCCGCTCTTTGCAAGGCCTCCAAATAGAATGATTGCTTGCGGAGAAGAGAAAGCCACCATGTCGGCAAAAGCTTCGCCAAGAATTTTTCCGGTATATTCGAATATTTCCTTTGCAATCTTATCGCCTGCCATAGCAGCATCGTAAACGTCTTTTGAAGTGATATCTTCGATGTCTATGTTGCGAAGAGTTGAAGGTTCGGTGCGCACTTCAAGGAATTCTCGTGCAGTGCGAGCAACGCCGGTAGCGGAGCAATATGCTTCCAGGCATCCTGTGCGTCCACATCCACACATACGTCCGTTATTGCGCTTCATCACAAGGTGTCCAAGTTCGCCTGCATTGCCATCATGACCGTATACCATCTGCCCGTTGATTACGATACCTGAGCCAACGCCAGTGCCGAGAGTAATCATGATAAAGTCTTTCATACCGCGTGCAGCGCCGTAGGTCATTTCTCCGAGGGCTGCTGCGTTGGCATCGTTGGTGACTGCCACTGGAATACCACCAAAAGCTTCGCTCACCTTTTCAGCAAGAGGAATCACAGGACCCCAAGGAAGGTTTGGCGGGTTTACGATCTCGCCTGTATAGTAGTTGGCGTTTGGAGCACCGATTCCGATACCTTGGATTTTGTCTTCAGCATCGTTGAGGCGAAGAAGACGCTCTATGCTGGAATGAAGTTCTTCCACATAGTCGTCAAACTCTGCATGTTTCTTGGTCTTGATTGAGTCGCTGGCAATTACCTGGCCGCGAGCATCGACGATACCGAACACCGTGTTGGTGCCACCGATATCAACTCCTAAAACATAAGGTTTAGTCATTCGAATAATATTTTTAAGGTTATTACTTATTTTTGGCTACGAACATACAAAGATAGTCATAATTTTGCTAAATGCAAAATTATGACTCTAAAAAGAAAATAAAAAATGTTGAAAAGTTGTCAGTGATTCATTATATACTCACTGATTTCTTTATAGATGTTTGCCTCGTGGTGCATTTTAAGAGCATCGAGCAATTCCAGATGCGAGGACATTGTAGGATGGTCGTGCCTTACTGCCGGGCCCGTCTGTGCATCTTTTGCCGGAAGAGTCTTGAGTTTCTCTACGGTCTCTTCCACAAGAGGACGAATGATATCCTTGTCTATACCGCAATCGGAGAGAATTTGCTGGCTGATTGCTATCATCGCATTGGTGAAGTTGCATGCAAACGTACCAGTTAAGTGTACTCTTCGCCTCATATTGCTGTCGGCATATTTGATGTTTGTGAAGCCAACTTCTTCAGATGCTTTTTTTATTTTATCAAGGACCTTATCATCTGAAGCTTCCAACAGCAACGGGATTCTATCAGGAGTCAGATTACGGGCTCGGCTGATTGTCTGGAAAGGATAGATCACGCCATAGCCTGTGCATTCCAAATTACTCAATATGTCCATTGGCACGCTTCCCGTAGTATGCGCCACTATTCCTTTTAATGGGGATAACTTCTCTGCGACATCCTTTACAGCAGAGTCGCTTACCGCGATTATATATAGGTCGGCATTTTCCGGGAGTCCTTCGAGAGTGCGTGAGGAAATTGGTGTCACTCCAAAAATGCGTGAAAATTGAGTGCCAACATTACCAGTTCCGATAACAGCGACTTTCATTAGAATTCTTCTTTCAATACGTTGTAGAGTTGATGCACGGGAAGTCCCATTACATTATAGAAACTTCCGTCGATTCCAGCCACAGCTGCACACCCTATCCATTCTTGTATGCCGTATGCACCAGCCTTGTCGAGTGGACGGTATTTTTCTACGTACCAGGCTGCCTCTTCTCTCGATAAAGGTGCAAATCTTACTGCAGTGCAAGTGGTGAAACTAAGTATCTTTTCTTTAGTTGCGACACATACTCCTGAAGCAACGGTGTGAGTGCGTCCTTGAAGTCTCATGAGCATATCTATAGCATCTTCTACATCATGGGGCTTGCCATATATCTTATCATCGAGAATGACAATAGTATCTGCCGTGATGACGAGTTCATTGTCTTTCATATCCGCAGCATATGCTTTCCCTTTCAGTCGCGAAAGATATTCAGCAACTTCAAGAGCCGGCATATCTTCAGGGTAAGATTCGTCAATGCCATCCTTCACTTTTATTTCAAATGGAATATCGAGCATAGCAAGAAGTTCCTTTCTTCTTGGAGACTTGCTTGCCAAAATTATATGATACTTTTTTAGCTTATTGTTTAATTCATAATTCATAATGCACACTTAGAGGTTTCATTTGATATTGCATCGATTTTGCATTAAGCATTATTGCTTCGGTAGTTGCGCCATTTTTCGAGAAGTTCTGTCATGTCGGGAGGAATCGGGCATTCAAAATCCATTTGTTCTCCTGTGCGTGGGTGTCGGAATCCAAGGGTTCTGGCATGAAGTGCTTGTCGAGGGCAAGTCTGGAAACAGTTTTCCACAAATTGCTTATATTTGGCAAATGTAGTACCTTTCAGAATTTTATCGCCACCATATCGGGCGTCATTGAATAGGGGATGACCCTTATAAAGCATATGAACTCTGATTTGATGAGTCCTGCCGGTTTCCAAAACGCATTTCACGCATGTGACATATCCGAAGCGTTCGATCACATGATAGTGAGTGACTGCATGTTTTCCAATTTCCGGATCTTCGAAGACAGCCATCTGGAGTTTATTTCGAGGATTTCTTGCAATATTACCTACTATGGTGCCATTGTCTTCTACAAAATCACCCCATACGAGCGCGACATATTCGCGACGAGTAGTCTTGTTGAAAAACTGAAGACCAAGGTCGGTTTTTGCGTCCGGAGTCTTTGCAATGACGAGGAGTCCGCTTGTGTCCTTGTCGATTCTATGCACGAGTCCAAGTCTTGGATCGCTCACATCATAGTCAGGATTGTCTCGGAAATAATATGCGAGCGCATTGACGAGGGTGCCATGATAGTTGCCATGGCCGGGATGCACCACGAGTCCTGCCGGCTTATTGACAACAAGGACATCCTTGTCTTCATATACAATGTCAAGTGGAATATCTTCCGGAATTATCTCGAATTCATATCTGGGGCGATCCATCACAATGCTTACTACATCGAGAGGTTTCACCTTATAGCTCGATTTTACCGGTTTACCATTGACAATGATGCATCCTGCATCCGCAGCCTGCTGAATACGGTTGCGAGATGTCTTGGTCATTCGGTCTACCAAGAATTTATCTACTCTCAGAAGCTGTTGACCCTTGTCGGCTTCGAAACGGAAGTGTTCGTAAAGTTCCCGGCCGTCTTCCGTAATGAAAGAAGGTTCGTCTACGGAATCTGCTTCTACAGATTCCTCTTCTTCGGATACTGCTAAAGAGTCTGTCGGACTTGATGGATGAATTTCGGAATGAACACATTCCTCATTTTCATTTAAATTATCATTGATCATTTATAATGCATCATTATTTAGTAGTATTCATAAGATTCGGATTCTGAGGATTGAGTTTCTTCTTCAGGATAAGTTTCGGAAGAGTTCTGATTATCTTCAGATGTGTATTCTTGCTCATATGAGAATTGCGGGTCAATGTCGTTTTGCAAAGAATCTCTGATAGCTTCAAGATTGCCGTCGAAAACTTCCATTACTATTTGAGCGTTGACGGGGACCTTCTGCATCTTTTTGACTACCTTTCCATTAGCAATTATTTTAGATATACAATCGTTTTCACCTAAGATTTTCACGACTCTAATATTCTTAAACCCAAGTTCCTCCAGTCGGGCTCTTCCTTGCCTGAAAGAAATAGACTTGAGAGCATCTTCACGGGGATTATTGTCTTCGTCTATGATCACCTCTTTCGGGTGTACGGCATTGATATAAAGGAAAATTTTTCTTCCCGGTTTTACTATGGAGTTAGATTTCGGAAATTGCTCGATGACATATCCCGGTTTTTCATCCTCCTTATAAAGAGAGTCGCGAATATCTACCTTAAAACCTTTCGAATGTAGAATTTCGATTGCTTGGGTGTAAGACATTTTTTCGACGCCCGGCACGACTGCACTTTCACCATGGCGTGTGAAGATGGCAAAAGAGAAATATACTATTCCGAGGCCGGCAATAGCCACCAAAATGATGATTATTAAGTTTGAAAGCACTGGATGACGTGCTAAAAATCCTTCTTTCTTCATAAAAATTTTGAACTTTTGAGAAATCGACTTCAAAGTTAATAATTTTTATTGTAAAAATCATCGTTGTTTAGAATTTTTTTATTAACTTTGCATGCTAAATGCGCTAAATACGCAAATCATAGATAGCTATAAATGAAAAAAAATCTTAAGATATCCATTTTATTCTCCATGATGGCAATGTTGCTGAGTTCATGTGGAGAATATACAAAGGTGCTGAAAAGCACTGATATGCAATATAAGTTTGACTATGCCAAAAGGGCATATGAGCAGAGGAAATACATGCAGGCTATTACGTTGCTTCAAGATCTGCAGATGCCTTTGCGTGGCACTGAGAGCGGTGAAGATGCCACTTTCATTCTTGCCATGTCTTATTTTGAAAACAAGGATTATATGAACTCCGGAGTATACTTTAAGAATTACTACCAGAGGTATCCCAGAGGCAAATATTCTGAGTTGGCGCGGTTCTATTGCGGATATGGCTATTATCTGGATTCTCCCGAAGCGCAACTTGATCAAAGTCTTACACTCAAAGCCATTGAGGAACTTGATGGTTTCCTGGATTATTTCCCAAATAGCGACAAGGCAGGTATTGCCAAAAATGCTATATTTGAGATGCAGGATAAGTTGACCTTGAAGCAACTTCAGAATGCTCAACTCTATTATAATCTGGGAAATTTCCTTGGCAATAACTACGAATCTTGCATCATTACAGCGAAAAATGCGCTTAAGGATTTCCCTTATTCAAAATATCGTGAGGATTTTGAAATGCTGATACTGAAAGCAAAGTATCAGGAAGCCAAGAATTCAATTGCTGAGAAGAGTGAGGATAGATATAGGGATGTGATTGATGAATATTACTCATTTATCAATACATATCCGGAGTCTAAAAATCTATCGGAAGCGCAATCTATCTTCAATATTGCTTCTAAGCACGTCGGAGAATAATAATCATTAGTATAGAAATACAACACATTCAAAATACGTAAATCATAATTGTATATTATGGACTACAAGAAGACCAACGCACCACTTACCACCGTAACGCGCGACATGATCGCCATGGCAGAGCAGACTGGAAATGTATATGAGACAGTATGCATAATAGGAAAACGTGCAAATCAGATTGCAGTCGAGATGAAGAAAGAGCTTGAAAAGAAGCTTGCTGACTTTGCCTCTACCGACAATCTTGAGGAAGTATCTGAAAATCGTGAACAGATCGAAATCTCACGTTTCTATGAAAAACTTCCTAAGCCTACTCTTATAGCGACTCAAGAATATCTTGAGCATAAACTTTATTTCTCAAATCCACTGAAGGAAAGAGAGAAACTAAACGACTGATGAGAATTCTCCTGTTTAATCCGGAGACAGAATACGCCCTCGCTTCGGGGGCGTCTTTTTATACTCCTCCGGCAAGTGTAGAGAGGCTTCGCAAGGAACTTCAACTTCTCCCTGAGGCATGGGCTGAAAATGATGACTATATCCTTGTGGATGATGCGGCATCACTTTCATCCAAATGTCGGCTTGTGCAATGGGATATGCTTGAGATGCTCTTTGATCAGCATCCTGATATCAGCATCGAACCTTGGGGGTGGAATCCGGCTCTTATCAGAAGATTGAAAGATTCAGGAGTGCCAAGACACGCTCTTCCTACTGAGGAGCAAATGTCTTTGATAAGGAATCTTGCACATCGAAGGACCACCGTCAAACTCAATAATCTATGGAATGAGACTGTAGAAAAAGACTTCGCAGTGGCTGTTCCGGTAGAATTGTTTTCGGAAGAGGAATGCCTGGAATTTTATCATAGCAATAAGGGCTGTTGGATGAAGGCCCCTTGGAGTTCAAGTGGGAGAGGGGTGATCAATACTTCAGCGGATATGACTGAGGAACTCGTAAGGCAATGGTGTCATGGTATCATTAGGCGCCAAGGAAGTGTCATGGGTGAGACCGGAGCTGACCGCATGTCGGATTATGCTACAGAGTGGAGAATTATAGATGGGCATGCATACTATCTTGGACTTTCATCTTTCTCAACTTCCAACCGTGGAAAATATATCGGGAATAGCAAATTGAGTCAAAGAGAGATGATCAAGATGTTTGATGGGATTTCTTCTTTAAGTCATGAAGATGTTGTGAAATGGCAAAAGACAATTATTGAAAAAGTATTTGCCGGATATGATGGATTGTTAGGTGTGGATATGATAATAGAAAAAAACGGGAGTCTTCTTCCGTTTGTTGAAGTTAATCTTAGGCGAACGATGGGAATGCTTTATATAGACTCATAGCCTATTTTAAAGAATTCGCATGCAAAGTCCTTTGGACGGAGGATAACATTATCGTAAACTACTAAGTCAATATCCACCGGGACATCGCCGGCAGTTCTTGCTACGGAGTCTCTTCCATTCGAGATTTCAAATTGTTTGCAGTGTTTTTCAAGTTGCTCTGGGGATAGGGATGTGGAGCCTTTCACTACTGCGTTTATGTACTCTCGAAAGCCTCCATGGCAGTCTGGAGATGCATAAATATGGGAACAGTGAAAATCAGAAAGGATAGATGACAACCAATGTATACCTTTCTCAACTTGGGAGTGTCGGTCTCCACAGTTGGAACCTATTGAAAAAACCGCGACCACTGAATGTCCCTGTGTCATTTCTTTTTTAAAGTGATGATAGTGATTTCGGGATTACTATCAAGAATGCGGAATGGCATTCCTACTTCTCCCGCCCCGATGTTGACATAAAGAGATGAATGATCTAAATTGCGTTCAAGACCCCCTTTTGTGACAGGGTTTCCAAAGTCTTCAATTTCACCAATTCCATTCTCAGTATAAAAACCTCCCCAAGTAGGATATCGGAATACTGAAGGTGAATATCTTTTGCCGAAAAGGTCGATGCTCATTTGCCAAGCATGAGTGTGGCCGGAAAGACTTAGGTCTATATTGGTGTTTTTTCTGATTTGCTGCACCCAATGTTCAGGATTATGCGTAAGAAGAATCTTAAAATTCTTATCTTTAAGATTTCTCGATTTTTCCGCCGGATATGCTTTGGAAATGTCACCGTATTGTCCAAACGGAGGTTCGCCCCAATTTTCGACTCCGATTATTGCTATGGAGTCTTTTCTCTGTCCGTTTGACCTGAAGATGAAATCGTGCTCATTATTGAGCATTTTCCATCCGGCATCGCTTTGGTATTTCTTTAACTGTTCGAGGTTTTCCTCTTTGGCAGTTTTCGATGGCCAATCTACATAATCTCCATAGTCATGATTGCCGAGAATAGAGTAGACCCCATCTGTAGCCTCAAGGCGTGAAAGAATCTTCTGAAAAGGAATTACTTCGTCAGCTTTTTGGTTTACGAGGTCGCCGGTGAATACTATCATGTCGGGCTTCATATTGTTGATAGTAGTGACGAGTTCAGATAGATACGCCGTTTGGTTGCCCCAAGTTCCGAGATGAAGGTCGGAAATCTGCACAATCCGATAGCCGTCAAAATTATCAGGAAGTTTGTCTGAATTCAATGTCAAATTGACGTGTTGAGGATGTGTGCGAGTGTATAGGATGCCGTGCCAGACCAATGCAAAACCAATTATGCCGATGAATCCTCCTAAATAGTTAAGCCAGAACCATCGTTTACCTCTAAAAATTAGCGGAATCCTTCCTAAAATTGAAAAAATGCAATATATAATTTTAGGAATGTAGATACTAAGATAGGAAGTGAGCATCCACATGATGGCATAGATGCCACCGTCAAGTCCGCGTCTGGGAAGTGCTACTGTGACTCCTAAAAAAATCCATAGTATAATGGAGGAGATGGCGTATACATTGCTCCAAGCCCAACGGTTTCTGGATTTGCCTTGACGTATATCAGACCAGATATAGAAGTCGGTCAGAATGCTGACAACAAATAAGGTTATAATGGCGGCTAATGGAAGTCTCATCACTCAAATCCTCCTAATATAGATTTCAGTTTGTTTTTAAGGGGGTTGGCATACATTATAAGGATCATCTCCTTCATGAAAGAATGCTCCTCTTCAGTTACGTCTTCGACATCAATCTTTGTAAGCTGATTGTCGAAATATTCAAGGCATTCCTTTTTCTCTTCTTCGGTATATTTATGGGCAAATCGTTCGGAAGAATGAAGGGTGTCGTAAGCCACATAGTTGATAGGGAATATCTCATATCCTCTATGGATTGCAGAGTCTATGAGTGCGCAAACATATTTTGCGGCCCTATTGGTGTCTTTAAATTCACCAATTTCATCAATTCTGACATTGAGTCGCGGAGTGAGTTGGAAATGTACTTTCCCTTTAAATTGAAGGAGACCGATTTCCATTGAGAAGAGATCATCACGCTGCGACTTTTTGAATTCAGGATTCCTTCGGCGGAGAAGAAATTCCTTGACTTTAAGATAGTCGTTAGGGTCAAACTCATAGCTGATGGAGACGGGCATCAGATTGATTTCCTTGATTTTATTCATGAAAGAGCCTTCTCCTCCCATGGACAGCATCTTGACGAGAGATTCTTGAGTATGGTCGCTTGAGTCTTTGGCTCGCCCTTCACGCTGTGCAATCCATACTGATTCGTGCTTCTCCATTATCGCATAATGAATATATGCAGATAGTTTTTTTGCAGCCTCAAGACCTTCTCGCAGACCGGTGTTGCGCTTCACGATGAAACTATTGTTGAGGCGCACGAGGTCGGAAATCCAATCAAATACGAGAAGGTTGTTGCCAATTGCCACTTCAGAAGTAGGCCAACCACGACGAAGGAAAGTGAGATTGAGGAAAGACGCATCGAGCACTATATCGCGATGATTGGTGATAAATGTATAATTTAGTGCAGGATTAAAATATTTTGTGCCTCCGAGAGTAATTCCGGAAGTTGTGGTTTTTCCCAGCATCTCAAGAAACGGAAACATGATTTTATGTTGGAAATCATGCCGGTTGTCGATTCTCTTTAGTTCATCAAGAAGAGCGGGAATGTCTTCTTTCGGCATCACATAGGAAACGGCATGAAGAAATCCTGGGTCAACAACAAGTTTGTCCAGAATCTCACGGAATACTGAATCATCGTGTGGCGCTATGTCGCTGAAATCAAAATCCTTGTTTATCATCTCAACACTGCTTATATTTTGGGTGGACTTTTGAGAGTCCGCTTATATATCAAATTATTTTATTCTACATAAGAGAAACTTTTTCTCCTAATGTGCAAAGTTACAAAAATAATCCGTATAAACAAAATGAAAACAAATAGAAAAATCTCTTTTTTCGACAAAAGACTTAATTTTATATCAAGTCTTAGAATTTAGAAGCACGACGATATAGGATGATGCCAATGATTAGATACACGATGTTTGGAATCTGCATTGCGACAGCAGGAGACGTGTAGCCATTGATAGCTAAAGAAGATGTAATTGTGCTGAAAAGGATATAACTGAAGCTTAGAGCCAAACCGATTCCGATGTTAAGCCCCATTCCCCCTTTAACTTTTTTAGAAGAAAGCGACATTCCAATAAGGGTAAGTATGAAAGCGGCTGCAGTCTCTGCAAGACGCTTTTCTTTTTCTATTTCGAAATTTTTGATGTTTGCGACTCCTCTCATCCTTTGCTTCTTAATGTATTCGCTAAGTTGGGGGGTAGTGAGAGTCTCTTGATCGTCGGCTGAAATCAAGAAATCTCTTGGCTCGATTGGAATAATGCTATCTATAGAACCGCCTCTTGTGATGCTTTCATTCATCCCATCGAAATTGCGAATCATGTAGTCGTTTAGTTTCCAATGATACATCTTTGTGGAGTCATATTCCACGGAGGAAGCGGTAAGGCGCGAAACGAGAGATTTATCCTTAAACTTATCCAAGGAAAAGCGGTATCCACGCTTGGTGGTATTGTCAAATCTTCCAATGTATGCCACTACATCCGGACGCACCATCAATTGGATATTAGAGCCATATTCAACTGCTTTGTTTTTCACATATTTGTTGGTATAGGCAATGCGATTGACATTGGTAGGGGGGATGATGTAGTTGGAGAGTGCAAATGTGAGAGCGGCGATAATTGCTGCTCCAATCATGTATGGGCGAAGGAGTCGATGAAAAGTGATGCCACTTGAAAGCATCGCTATAATTTCAGAGTTGTCGGCAAGTTTGGTGGTGAAGAAAATCACTGAGATGAATACGAAAAGAGGGGAGAGTTGATTGGCGAAATATGGGAGGAATGACGCAAAGTAATCAAACAAAGTCTCTTTTATAGGAGCCGTGAGGAATGCATCTAATTTTTCAGTGATGTCAAACATTGCAATCACTAACAGAAGAAGGAGTGTGGCAAGAAAGTAAGTGCCAAGAAATTTTCCGAGTATATATCTGTCTAAGATGGGGAGAGGGTTGTGGAAATGAAAATGGAACTTTTTCTTTTTCTTGACTTTAGGTTCTGTTGATTCAACTGCATTGTCAAGATTCTCAACCTCTTGAACTGCATGATCATCATCGGATAAGGGCATATCATCAGCGGAGGCCTCTAAAATGAGGTCTTCTTTAGATAAATTCTCCTCTTTTATGTCCTTATCTTCGATGTTCACAGCATTTATGATTATATAGAAGGGATATCGAGAATTACATTCTGGAAGTGACACGCTCCATCATGTCGCGTTTCCAAGAAGGGAAGTCGCCGGCTTCGATATGTTTTCTTGCTTCGCCTACGAGCCAAAGGTAGAAGCCAAGGTTATGAATACTTGCAATTTGCATGGCAAGCAGTTCGTTGGCTATGAATAGATGACGCACGTAAGCTTTCGAATATACTTCATCTACATATGTTGGACCTCCCGGATCAAGTGGAGAGAAATCGTCTGCCCATTTCTTGTTGCGCATGTTCATTATGCCATTTCTGGTGAAGAGCATACCATTTCGTCCATTTCGAGTGGGCATTACACAGTCCATCATGTCTACCCCTCTATCGATAGCCTCAAGAATATTGGCAGGAGTGCCTACTCCCATAAGATAGCGGGGTCTGTCGGCCGGAAGAATGTCGTTGACGATCTCTATCATCTCATACATTTTTTCAGTGGGTTCGCCCACTGCGAGACCACCAATTGCGTTGCCATCAGCACCGAGATCTGCTACGAATTTTGCTGATTCACGCCTTAAGTCAGGATATACACAGCCTTGGACTATAGGGAAAAAAGTCTGTCGATAACCGTAGAGCCCTTCGGTCTCGTTATATCTTTTCCAACCTCTTTCGAGCCAACGATGAGTAAGACCAAGCGATTTTTTTGCATACTCATAGTCGGAGTCGCCCGGTGGACATTCATCAAGAGCCATCATGATGTCGGCTCCGATCACTCTCTGAATATCTACTACCCCTTCCGGAGTGAAAAGATGTTTACTTCCGTCGATATGGCTTCTGAAGTGAGCCCCTTCTTCTGTGAGTTTTCTATTTCCTGAAAGAGAAAACACCTGGAATCCACCGGAATCTGTCAGTATTGGAAGTTCCCAACCGTTGAATTTATGCAGTCCGCCGGCTTGGCTCAGAATCTCAAGTCCGGGACGCAGATAAAGATGGTAGGTATTGCCAAGGATGATTTGAGCTTTAATGTCGTCTTTCAGTTCATGCTGATGTACAGCCTTGACACTACCAACAGTGCCCACAGGCATAAAGATAGGAGTCTTTATTTCACCATGGGCAGTAGTAATAATGCCTGCCCTGGCTTGAGTGCCGGGGCAGGTATGTTCGAGTGTGAATTCGAGTGATCTCACTTTATGATTTCGTGCTTTTTGAATACTTTCTGTATTGCTTCAAGCGAGCGAGTCACTTGCTCTTTTGTATGGGTAGCCATCAAAGAGTAGCGGATAAGAGTGTCTTGTGGCGCTACAGCCGGGGATACCACAGGGTTGACAAATACTCCTTCATCAAGAAGGTCGCGGGTCACCTTGAATGTCTTGTAGTCGTCGCGGATAAAGAGTGGTATGATAGGAGTAGACGTGTTGCCTATCTCGCATCCCATAGCGCGGAAATTTTCAAGAGCATAGTTTGTGATGTCCCAAAGATGTTTCTGTCTTTCCGGCTCGTTGAGCATGATATCCAAAGCTGCAAGTGCTGCTGCTGTAGAAGCAGGGGTGATTGAAGCAGTAAAAATATAGCTTCTTGAGTGATGACGGAGGAAATTGGTGATTTCTTTATCTGTGGCGATAAATCCACCGAGAGAAGCAAACGACTTGGAGAATGTACCCATGATGAGGTCAACATCTTTTGTCAATCCGAAATGGTTTACAACTCCACGGCCACCTTCACCGAAGACACCTATGCCGTGAGCCTCATCTACCATTAAGCTTGCATCATACTTCTTAGCCAAGTCTACCATCTCTGGGAGTTTGGCAACGTCGCCCTCCATTGAGAAAACACTGTCGGTGACAATAAGCTTAATGCTTTCAGGCTTGCATTTTTTAAGCACATTTTCAAGCGACTCCATGTCGTTGTGCTTATATTTAAGAGGCTGTGAGAATGAGAGCCTTCTTCCTTCTACGATTGAAGCATGGTCTTGCTCGTCACATATGATATAGTCTTCACGTCCGGTCAGTGTGCTGACAACTCCGAGATTTGTTCCAAAACCAGTGGAGTAGACGATGGCATCATCTTTTCCAACATAGTCGGCTATTCGTGCCTCGAGTTCCTTATGGATGTCGAGTGTTCCGTTAAGAAACGGGCTTCCAGCCATACCTGTGCCATATTTCTTGGTGGCTTCTACGGCTGCCTCGATCACTTTCGGGTGGTTAGTTAGTCCCATATAGGAATTGGATCCGAACATCAGGACCTTCTTGCCGTTCATAAGAACTTCAGTATTCTGTTCGCTTGAGATGGGACGGAAATAAGGATACACGCCCGCAGCCTTTGCTTTCTGCGGGGCATCGTATTGCGATAGCTTTTCCTGTAGTTTCTTCATATTCTTATTAGTTGACGCCACAAGTGGCGGTCCCATTTGGGGATATAGTTCTCTTAGAGTGCAAAATTAGTAAAAATATCTTAATATTTCGTTATTTTTTGTTATTTTTTTTGA
>CAZCZX010000045.1:0-16507 GCA_964503095.1 uncultured Sangeribacter sp. | reverse complement strand
GGAGCTTGCCATAGGAAAAATGAGGCTAAGGAGCGGATTCAGGCAGAGAGGGAGAAGTGGGAGGCATCGCTTCCTGACTCCCTTAAGGCAGTGGAACGGCAGACTGACTCAATTAAGGCAGATCTTCAGGCTCTTAACAATAGTTTTGATGCTATGGTACACTCTTTCGATTATGTAGATAATCCCCGCGAAGTGGAGGGATACTACATAGCAGGAGGATGGAAGAATAATTATCCCCTTAAGAGTACCGGACTTGTGGCGAGAATCACAAAAAGCGAGAAACTCGAACTGATAGCGGCACTTGCCGGAGGAGGACATTTCAACCAGATTAGTATCCAGGTTGGCGACCAGTCGGCAAAAACATCAATCGTGCCCCACGATCAGGCCCTTAATTACAGGATGGCAGGACTCAACACTGTGTGTTTTTCTGACAGTGCTGCTAATTCTTGCGCAGAATTGATTGCTGAAAATTCCGATGCTCCTATAAATATTATATATTTAGAGGATTCTAAACAGACTGGGAAACTTTCATATTCCAAGGAGAATCAATCGTTGATGCGATCCACTTGGAATCTTTATGAAGTGTCTTCCAGAATCGCACACGATGAGAGAATGATACCGTTGCTTGCGAAGAAAGGAGCGATAATCAATCAGAAGATCCAACAAATAGAATCAAAGAAACAATAAATTACCACTGACAATAGAAAACAGACAACCCAAAATACAAACCCTATGAATCTATCGGCCAAAGACCTCGAGACTCTTGCAAAAAGAGGCATATCAGAGGCAAAACTCGAAGAGCAACTGTTAATGCTCAAGGAAGGATTTCCCTACCTGAAAATAGAATCAGCTGTGACACCAGGCCACGGCTTGACAGTACCCACTTCTGAACTTATTCATCAGAGTGAAGAGATGTGGAAAAAATATCTTGCCGGAGGTGCTAAAGTTATGAAGATGGTGCCGGCAAGTGGTGCCGCATCACGAATGTTTAAAGACCTGTTCTCATTCCTTAATGGCAAAAGCAACAAGCCGGACAACGACTTCATGAAGAAATTTTTCGAGAACATCGAGAAATTCGCATTTTTCACAAAACTGAATTTCCTGTGTCTCCAACTTTTTGGATACAGTGTAGACAACCTTGTCAAAATGGGACGCTATAAAGATGTAGTAGACGTGCTTCTCAACAAAGTAGGTCTTAATTATGGCAAACTTCCCAAGGCCCTTCTTGAGTTCCATAAAGAAATGGGAGGTAGCCGCACTCCTCTTCAGGAACATCTTGCTGAGGGAGCCCAGTATGCTGCAGGGAAAGATGGCAAAGTGCATCTTCATTTCACTGTATCAGAAGAGCATGTACCCCTCGTAGAGGCAAAACTCGAAGAAATCAAGGCAGTGATGGAGCATGAATATGGAGTGGAATATGATATAACTCTCAGTGTGCAGAAACCATCTACCGACACTGTGGCATCAAATATGGATGGCACTCCTTACTATGAGAATGAAGAACTTTTCTTCCGTCCGGGTGGACATGGAGCACTGATCGAAAATCTCAATGACCTCGATGCTGATGTAATTTTCATCAAAAACATCGACAACCTTGTGCCAGATGCACTCCGCGAGCCAACTATCACATATAAGATGGTGCTTGGTGGCATATTGGTGGGCATTAAGAAAAAAATAGACCAATATTGCGAAAAGCTTGCCAAGGGAGTTCCTTCCGGAGAAGAGATGGTAGAAATGCTCGACTTCTTGCGCCATAAACTCTGTGTGACACACGATAAGGCTTCAGAAATGAGTCCGGAAGAACTTAGGGATTATCTTTTCAGCAAGTTTAACCGTCCGACTCGCGTCTGCGGTATGGTTAAAAACGAGGGTGAACCCGGTGGTGGTCCGTTCCTTGTATATAATCCAGACGGCACAGTCAGTCCACAGATTCTTGAGTCTTCTCAGATCAATCCGAAAGACAAAGAGGCCCAGAAACTTCTCAAGGAGGCCACTCACTTCAATCCGGTAGATTTGGCAGTATGCACAAAAGACTACAAAGGAGAAAAATTCTATCTTCCTGACTATGTAGACAAAGCCACTGGATTCATCTCCATCAAGAGCCGCGAAGGATTTGAGATTAAAGCACTTGAACTTCCGGGACTTTGGAATGGCGCTATGAGCGACTGGAACACTGTCATGGTAGAAGTTCCGGTAGAGACCTTCAATCCGGTCAAGACAGTCAACGACCTGCTTCGTCCTACTCACCAGCCTTCTTGATTACAATTAGTCTTATTTTATTAGTCTAATTGGGCTTATTCGACTAATTGGGCTAATTAGGCTAATTAAACTTGGATAATATAAGGCGAGAATTCTGAAGTGAAGAGTTCTCGCCTTAAATTTTTTTTCATAATGTGAATAAACCTTTCTTGGAGATGTCGGTCTTAAATGAAGAGTGTGATAAACACACTCAATTTTTTTGAATTGATAAAACATTCTCACTTTCCATTATGAACAAACGAATAGTTTCTCTCCTTACAGTTTCCTTTCTTGCTGTAGCCACTTTAATCGCAGCGACTGTCAAGGGCAAAATTGTGGATTCCCATGGAGAACCACTAATCGGAGCGACCGCTACCCTTTTGGCTCTTCCCGACTCAACAATCGTCACCGGCTCAATGACCGATGCAGATGGAGCTTATCAATTTAATGGCCTGAAGCCTCGACGCTATGCCCTTAAAGCATCCATGAGCGGTATGGATACGGAAATAACGGATTTCACCGTCACTGATACTACCAAGATTGTCGAACTTCCTGCACTTAAACTTTACGAAGAGTCTACTTTGCTTAAAGAATTGGTGGTGAAAGGAGTAAAGACAGCCGTAATTGCTAAAGAAGACACACTTGAATTCAACGCGGATTCTTTCCATACCACAGAAAACGCCGTAGTGGAAGATCTTCTCAAGAAACTCCCCGGAGTTGAAGTTGGATCTGATGGCAGCATCACATCCAACGGAAAGAGTGTAACAAAAATTCTTGTCAACGGAAAGGAGTTTTTCGGTGATGACCCCACAATGGCATCCAAGAACTTCAGTGCCAAGGCCGTATCAAAGGTGCAAGTCGTAGACCGCAAGAGCGAACAGGCTCGTCTTACCGGAGTCGATGATGGCGAAGAAGAAACCATTATCAACCTTGAAGTGAAAAAAGGTATGGAGGAAAGTTGGTTTGGCAACATCCGCGGAGGCTATGGCACCGACGACCGCTATTCCGGCAACCTATTTATCACCCGCATGGCAGACGGCAATAGAATTTCTCTCATCGGACGTGCAAATAACACCAACGAAATGGGGGGTATGGACATGCGTGGCGGCAACTTCAGCATGGGCGGAGGCGCCGGAGGCATCAGGACATCTCAAATGCTTGGTCTTGACTTTGCAGTTGGCGACGAGCAGAAATTTGCATTGGGAGGCAATGTGAGATATATGCACAACTCCAGAGATGCAGTGAACAGCAGCGAGACAATGAATCTCCTTCCCGACTCTGTCAGCTATCAATCATCAAAATCCAATATGAATGACGGAAGCCACGCTGTAGGAGGCAATTTCAGATTGAAGTGGGAAATCAATGAGAATAACACTTTTGACTTCCGTCCATCTTTCAATTACAGCACCAATAATGTAGTCTCTTCATCAGAATCACGTCTTAACGCCGGAGATCCAGCCAAGACACTTGTCAATACTCAAATCAACGACCGAACAAATCATGGCAACACATGGAGTGTTTCGGGCGACATGACATTCGTACACCGTTTCCCACAAAAGAAAGGTCGCTCACTGAGTGTAAGGGCTGAATATTCTTTCTCAAACACCAAGCAACACGGCACTTCCTTATCAGAAATCACCCGCTATCTTATAGAAAATGCAGATAAGGATGAAGATCTTTTCCGATATACTGACAATAAGACATGGAACAACAATGTGAGTGCACGAGTGACATGGACAGAACCAATCGGAAAACCGGGCAACTTCCTTGAATTTGCTTATAGAATAAACTCACGCCGCAATAATTCAGACAAATACGTCTACAATCTACCGGAGAGTCTTCTTGGCGCGACAGACGGAGACTTATTAATGCCGGATTTCGGATCATTGCCGGATCCTACCCTTCAATATGATGACTCGCTCTCCAACAGTTTCCGCAACGATTTCCTTACCCAGAGCATCAGATTGGGCTACCGGTATACAAATAAGGAAGTAAATATCAATGCCGGTATCGAAATCACTCCTTCAAGCAGCAAGAGTATTGACCTGATTATGAAAGAGCGGAACATTCCAAGAAGAAATGTGCTCAACTTTGCACCTTTCTTCAGAATGCGCTATAAATTCTCGAAAAACAGAGCATTGAATATCAATTATAATGCACGCTCTCAGGAACCATCCATAAGTCAACTTCAACCGGTGGCTGACGTATCCGACCCTATGAACATAAAGGTAGGTAATCCGGATTTGAAACCAACTTTCACTCAGCGACTTTTTGCAAGATTCAATGACTTTGATATGGATACCCAACGCAGCATCTTCGCTATGCTCAATGGATCGTATACAATAAATAATGTGGTCAGCATGACTACCACCGATCCTACGACGGGTGCAAGAACTTCAACTTACACGAATACCAATGGCGACTTCAATATCACAGCAAGAGGAATGTACAACCAGCCATTCCGCAACCGCAACTGGCGAGTCTATGCTAACCTTATGGCAGGCTATTCTTCTAAAGCCAGCTATATCAACGGGGAATACAACCGAAGCGGTTCCTACAATTTAGCACCCCGAGCAGGCATCACATTCTCGACAGAAATCGTACAAATCTCTGCCAACCCTACATATTCATGGCAGTTGGCAACCAACACTCTTCCAAATCAGAAAAACCGCAACAACTCAAGTTACGGATTTGATACTGACTTTACACTCACCTTCCCCTTCGGACTTCAGATGGGCACTAATCTCCACTATTCTAAGACAGAGGGTCTTTCGGCAGGATATGACTCACAATCTTGGATTTGGAATGCCAACATTCTCTATACTATCCCAGGCACATATGGTCTGAATATCTTCGCTGAAGCTCACGACCTTCTTGGCGACACTAAGAACATCTCTCGCACAGTATCATCTGCTGCGATTGTCGACAGTCGCTACAACAATCTCTCACGCTACTTCATCTTTGGACTTAGCTGGCAATTCAATTCTCTCAACTTCAAGAAGAAGACTGCAGAGGCAGAGGATGTTCCAATGATGGGTCCAGGCATGATGATGGGTCCCGGAGGACAAGGGGGTCAGCGACCAATGGGTCCTCCTCCGGGCGGCTTTGGCGGCGGAAGAAGATTTTAATAATTGAGAATTGAGAATTGAGAATTTTGAATTTTGAATTTTGAATTATTAATATGATTAGGAAAATTGCTATTATAGTTGCGGCAGCCGGCATATGGTCGGTTGCCGTTTCGGCACAAGACAAACGTGGGCACGAGATCGAACGAGATATGCCGCTATTTCTTGATAGCCTCAAGAGGGAATTTACATATCCTATGGCTTGGGGCAACAACGACATTACCGATTTCGGAGAATGGCGCATTGCTGCTAAGGATAAGCTTGAGGAGGAGATGCTTTTGCCACCACCTCGCGCCAACTCTTATGATATGGTGATTCTTGAATCTGAAAAAAGAGATGGCTACACTGCTCATAAGATTGAGTTCAACCTTACGAAATATTCCCGCGTCAAAGGATATCTGCTCTTGCCTGATGGTGAAGGACCTCATCCCGGTATTGTCGCTCTCCATGACCATGGGGCTCACTTCACAATAGGCAAAGAGAAGATGGTCAAGCCATTTGGAGTTGATCAGTCAGTGCTTGACGATAGCGATGCCTGGGCCGACAACCTCTATGAAGGTCAGTATGTAGGCGACTACTTGGCAAAGAACGGATATGCAGTGCTTTCCACAGACGCTCTGATGTGGGGAGAACGAGGATGTAAGGAAGGGAGCGATAACACCCACCTTGCAAGCGTAGCAGGAAACATGCTGCTTCTCGGAAGAAACCTATCATCTTGGATGAGTTTTGAAGACAGTTATGCCACTGAATTTCTCGCGAGTATTCCTGAAGTAGACGCAGAACGAATTGGATGCACCGGACTATCGATGGGAGGCTACCGGACATTCATGCTTGCTGCCCTCTCCCCTCTCATCAAAGCGAGTGTGGGAGTCTGCTGGATGACCACTCAGGATGCCATGATGGACTGGAAATACGGTAGGCATGAACGAGGAGGATTTGCCAACAATCTTGGAGGAGTATTTGCCCAATTAGATTATCCTCACATAGCATCATTGGCTTGCCCGAATGCCATGATGCTGATTAATGGGGAGACTGACAAACTTTTTAAGCCGCATGCAGTAAGACAATGCTATGAGACAATGCACAAAGTTTGGGATAGCCAGGGAGTAGGAGAAAAGTTGGAGACTCATTTGCTTCCACAGGGACATGAGATGCCAAAAGGAGTGCAGAAGATGACTCTTGATTTTTTTGATAAATGGCTAAAGTAAATGCATAATTCATAATTCATAAAGCATGATGCATAATTCATAATTAGAAAAAAAATAAAAAAAAGTGGGTTAAAAATTTGCATAGTTCAGAAAAAAGCAGTAACTTTGCATTGCTTTTCGGGAGAGACCTTGCGAAGCCTTTAGTGGAATCTCTCGTTAAAGCAACATGGTGGATGTAGCTCAGTTGGTTAGAGCGACGGATTGTGGTTCCGTAGGTCGTGGGTTCGAGCCCCATCTTCCACCCGCCTTCAGAGACTCAAGAGTGGCTCCACACTTTTGGGTCTCATTTTTTTGTCAGTTTCAATTCTAATCATTATCTTTGCAAAAAAAAATAAACTACTATGCAATATTATATTTTTATAAATGGCACGGCAGTGGGGCCTATGACCATGCAGCAGATGTTTGCATACACTATCAACGAGAACACCAGTGTCAGCACAGATGGGATGAACTGGCGACCACTCTATACGTTTCCCGACCTCATGGTAGCACTCAACCAAAGGGGAGGAGGTATTGGAGGTAGTGATCTTGCCACAAAGAAACTTCTTTGCGGACTCTTCGCCATCTTCCTCGGCTATCTGGGAATACAATATTTCATTCTTGGAAAGACTTGGGGAGGAATCTTAACAATCCTTCTCTCCTGTGTGACGTGTGGCGCCTGGTCAGTGATTACCCTTATCCAAGGCATCTTGATGCTCTGCATGAGCGAAGCTGAATTCAAACGTAAATATATCGACAATCCTGCCACCATGCCCCTCTTTTAACACAGAAATCATCTAATAATATAAAAAAGCGAGGCCATTAGGTCTCGCTTTTTCTTTTCATATCTTTGAGAGGAACCGTTCGCGGTCAACTATGTAGCGGATGTGATGGCCCTCCCCTATCTTTTTGTCGCCGGCCCGGGCTATTATGTCGAAATGAAGAGCCTTGCCTTCTATTTTGACGAGAATGGCTTCGGCCTCAACCTCATCGCCCATACCGGTGGGTGCAAGATGAGAGCATTCCATGTATCCACCTACAGTGGTTTCATTTTCTGCCAGATGTGGGGCTACGGCGAGCATTGATGCATTCTCCATAAGAGAGATCATTGCCGGAGTGGCAAGTACGGGAAGATCTCCGCTTCCAATAGCCTTAGCTGTGAGATGCTGGACTACGATGGCAGTGCTTGTGTGGCTAAGACCGGGAGTTAATTCGGAATTCACAGTTATACTTTATTATTTGTTGAGGACTCCGAGTTTCTTGCCGACTTTGATGAATGCTGCGATGGCGCGGTCAAGATGTTCCTGCTCATGTGCTGCAGAAAGCTGGACACGAATGCGAGCCTGGCCCTTCGGCACAACGGGATAGTAGAAACCAGTCACGAAGATACCTTCCTTCTGCATTTCAGCAGCAAACTCCTGAGAGAGTTTGGCATCATATAGCATCACAGCGCAGATAGCAGACTGAGTAGGCTTAATGTCGAATCCTGCCTCAATCATTTTGTCGCGGAAATAATTGACGTTTTTCTTAAGTTTTGCATTAAGTTCGTTTGACTCTTTGAGCATCTTAAACATCTCAAGGCTTGCGCCTACGATGGATGGTGCAACAGAGTTGGAGAATAGATAAGGACGGCTCCGCTGACGGAGCATGTCGATGACTTCTTTCGGACCTGTGGTGAAGCCACCCATAGCGCCTCCGAATGCTTTGCCGAGTGTACCGGTGAAAATATCAATTTTTCCATAGCAGTCAAACTGTTCTGCAACGCCATGACCGGTAGGTCCGACAACACCGGCAGAATGAGACTCGTCGACCATCACCAGAGCATTGTATTTCTCTGCAAGTTCACAAATTTTATCCATCGGAGCAACGTTTCCGTCCATAGAGAATACACCATCGGTGGCAATTATCTTGTAACGACAACCTTGCTCATCGGCTTCCTTTAGGCAACGTTCGAGATCAGCCATATCAGCATTTGCATAGCGGAAACGCTTTGCCTTGCAAAGGCGCACGCCATCGATGATTGATGCATGATTGAGAGAATCTGATATGATAGCATCTTCTTCGGTAAATAGGGGTTCGAAGAGACCTCCGTTTGCATCGAAGCAAGCAGCATAGAGGATAGTGTCCTCTGTCTTGAAATAGTCAGAAATGGCTTTCTCGAGTTCCTTGTGTAGATCCTGAGTTCCGCAGATGAATCGCACTGAGCTCATGCCGTAGCCGCGATTATCCATTGCCTTCTTGGCTGCTTCTATAAGACGTGTATTGTCAGCGAGACCAAGATAATTGTTAGCGCAGAAGTTGAGCACATCATTTTCAGTGCCTTCAACTTTGATATCGGCACTCTGTGGAGTGACGATAATCCTTTCATTCTTATACAATCCGGCTTCCTTTATGGAGTCGAGTTCTTTGGAGAGATGCTGTTGGAAGTTTTTGTACATGGCTATAAGTTGTGAGTTTTCGGTGGCTTGTATTGGAGTGCTCACATAGTTTGCACCACAATCACCATCTATTGAATCCTTGTTTGGGGGTAAAATTAGAAAAAAAAACTGATATTTGCAAATAAAAATGCTTCTCTATTTGCGTAGAGAAGCATTTCCTTTATCAAATTGTCTTTTCGACGTTCCAGACGAAGGCTCGCAGACCAAGCATTGGTCGGTCTTCGTCAAGGTGTTTCAGTTTTTCGAGTAGGGAATCCACTTGATTGTCTTCCACTACAGTGATTATTGCGCTTGCAAGGCCAGGCCAGGCATGGCTTCCGTAGTGGGGATCGCCCGCATGGCTACCGCGACCTTGCACATCGGCAAATGCAGTGTAGCCGCGACAGTTGCTGCGGGTCAGGATATCCACTATCTTCTCATAGTGAGCCTGGTCGAATGCTATGAATATTGATTTCATCTTAGTCAATTCATAATGCATAATTCATAATGCATAATTTATGCTATGCAAGATTCAGTATGCAAAATTAGTTTTTTAGGTTAATTTTATCTCTGCGAAGTGCCTTTCGGATATTGAGCACGCCGCGTCCGGCAAATGAGCAGTAGAGAACCGGGACGAAGAGGAGTGTGAGAATGGTAGAGAAAGTCAGACCACCAATCACCGCTGTACCCATCGGTTGCCACATCTCAGCACCTTCACCTGAACCTACAGCCATCGGCACCATACCAAGAATGGTAGTTGCAGTGGTCATGATTACAGGACGAAGACGAGAGCGTCCGGCATGGATCACTGCTCGGCGAATGCTCATGCCTCTTTCACGATTAAGAATAATATAGTCGATAAGCACGATACCATTCTTCACCACAATACCAATAAGCATGATTGCACCAATCATTGACATTACATTGAGTGTATGACCTGTCAACCAAAGGATGAGGAACACTCCGGAGAATGCGAAGAGAAGTGAGGTCATGATGATACCCGGATAAGTGAAGCTCTCAAACTGTGCTGCCATCACGATATAGACAAGAATAATGATAAGGATTCCGAGCATAAGAAGGTCGGAGAAAGAATCCTGCTGATCTTCATAACTACCGGAAAGTTCGATTGAGATACCGGCAGGAAGATGCATCTGGTCGATCTGAATCTCAGCCTGCTCTACAACCTGGCTCATTGGGACACCATCGACTACGGCTGACACAGTCACAAGACGCTCGCGGTCCTTGCGTTCGATGGTAGGAGGAGTGAAACGTTCTACAACCTTGCCAAGTTCCTTGATACGTACCTGGCCACCTGTAGGAGTTGTCACAACAATATTTTCGAGGTCCTCAAGAGTAGTTCGATGTTGCTTGTCAAACATCACCTTGATATCGTATTCCTCACCATCTTCGCGGAACTGAGAAGCAGTGGCGCCGTTGACACGATTACGCAGCATCTGGGCCACAGAAGCGAGGTTAAGACCATAGAGACTCAATTTCTCACGATCAAAGTCTACCTGATATTCCGGTTGGTAGTCATCACGCGAAATCATGACATCGGCAGTACCTTCTATACCCATAAGAGCCTGCTTGAGCATACGAGCCACAGAGTCAGTCTCGCTGAAATTATATCCATATATTTCGAAGTCAACAACCGACTGGCCTCCCATACCTGAACCACGTCCACCACCTACATTAACTTGAGCCTTAACAAATTCGGGGAATTGCTCCTTGATATCCTGGCGCATTCCATCAGCAATTTCCTTAATGCCACGCTTACGTTCTGTCTTTTTATATAAGTTGATGTTCATTGACACGATATGGGCACCATTATCACTAAGAGAAGCGAAGGTATTATCGGAAGAAGCCGGGCCTACTGTAAACGAGCTCACCTTTATTTCCGGATATTTCTCACGCCAAAGAGAATCGAGACGATAAGTGGCATCATAGGCTCTTTCCACGCGACTACCGATCGGGAGCTGAAGATTTACTCCAAGACGACCATTATCCTGAGTCGGGAAGAACTCTGTGCCGACAAATTTCATAAGGAAGATAGATCCTGCGAAAATGCCAAGGCAGACAATAACTGTGACTGTCCTGTGAGCTACTACCTTACGGAGCACACCTGCATACCAGTTGTCGAATCGGTCGAGAGCCCTTTCAATTGGTCCGTAGAGTTTGATGAAAATTGGGCCATGATGGTTGACGCGACGAAGCCACTGTGAGCAGAGCATCGGGGTAAGAGAAAGCGCACAAGTAGTGGAAATCACCATCATAATGCAGACCATCCATCCGAGCTGACGGAAGAGAACGCCGGTCATACCGGTGACAAGAGTCAGAGGGAAGAATACTGCGATAAGGGTAAGAGTAGATGCGATTACAGAAATAGCCACCTCATTAGTGCCATGCACAGCGGCTTGCTTAGGATCTGAACCTCTTTCTATATGAGTCGTCACATTCTCAAGAACCACAATCGCATCATCGACCACCATACCGATAGAAATCGAAAGCGCGGAGAGAGAAACGATGTTGAGAGTGTTGCCGGTTGCATATAGATAGATGAATGATGCAATCAAAGAAACAGGGATAGTGATGACAATGATCATAGTTGCTCTCCAGCGACCGAGGAAGAAGAAGACCACTATCATTACAAAGAGAAGCGCATAAAGCACAGTCTCTACCAGAGAAGCAATGGTGTTACGTATATTATCGGAAGTATCGACAATCACACCAAGTTTGATGTCGGAAGGAAGATTCTTCTGAAGTTTTGGAAGCATCTTCATCACCTGATCGGAAATCTGCACAGAGTTTGCACCACTCTGCTTTTGAATCACAATGATAGCACCTTCTTTGCCCCCAATGTAAGAATGCTGGGTGCGCTCTTCAAAAGAGTCATCCACCTGAGCCACATCCTTCAGATATATAATGGAGCCATTGTAGCTGCCAACAGGGATATTCAGGAGTTCGGAAGTTTCGTCAAACTCTCCCTGCACACGAAGTGAAAAAGTATTGCTACCAATATCAAATGCACCGCCCGGAATATTTCGGTTTTCTGCAGTGATGATACCAGCAATTCCCTCAACCGTCATATGATAAGCCTCAAGTTTATTGGGGTCGCAATATACGTGAATCTCACGTTTAGGGGCTCCGGAAATTGACACAGTTCCCACACCATCGATTCGAGCGAGAGGGTTTGCCACTCCATCATCGAGAATCTTGTACAGACCAGCCATACTTTCCTTAGCCTCTACAGAAAGGAGGCAGATGGGAATCATGTCGGTTGAGAACTTAAAGATAATAGGATTCTGGCAATCATCGGGAAGCGAAGATGCCACCATATCAAGTTTGTCACGGACATCGTTGGTCAAATCGTCGATATCATATCCGTATTCAAACTCAAGAGTGATTACAGAAGTATTCTCACGGCTTTGAGAAGTGATGTGCTTCAAATGTTCCACTGAATTCATCACATTCTCAAGAGGTTTGGTGACATTTTGCTCTATATCCTCAGAACTTGCTCCGGGATACATAGTAATCACCATGATGGTGTTGGTATCTATATCCGGGAAAAGGTCGACCGGAAGTTTTGAAAGCGAGAAAAGACCGAGAATCACCACCGTTACAAAACAGAGGGTGGTCATAATCGGGCGTTTCACCGCTGATCCATATAAGCTCATTTTATTCTTTTTATTAATGCATAATGCATAATTCTTAATTCATAATTATCTGCCGACAATTAGATGTTGATTATGCATTGTGCATTGTGAATTAAGCATTAATATTATTTGATGACTTGAACTTTTTTGCCGTTGGTGAGTGCATTCTGGCCTTCAACCACTACTTCAGCATTGGCGGGGACACCTGAAATCAGCTCATAGCTTGTGCCGATACGCTGGCCGAGTTCCACTTTATTATAAGACACAGTGCCATCATTCTGAAGCACATAGACATAATGGTCGCCACTACCTTGCTGCTTGACAACTGCTCGGTCTGGCACTACAACGTGGTTAGCGTTTCCGAGAGACATTGTAGCGCGTCCAAACATACCAGGGAGTACACGTCCGTCAGCATTAGGAAGGGTAATCTCAACCCCTACGGTGCGGCTTGCAGCATCTACCGTAGGCATTACAAGAGAAACGGTGCCTTTGAAAACTTCATCACCATAAGTGTTGAAAGTAAGGTCAACCGGCATACCCTTGTTGATGTTAGAAAGTTGAGATTCATTGACATTGATCACCACCTTCACAGGATTGACCTTTGCAACAGTCAGGACAGGAAGGGCGCCTGTCATATCACCCGGATCATAATTGCGCTTAGTGACGATACCATCTATAGGAGAAGTGAGCACCATATTCTCTTTGGCATTGGCAAGAGTGCGCTCAGCCTGCGCCACTGAGTTCTTTGCATTAATAAGGGTCATCTCCATTTGGTCTACTTGCTGCTGAGTGCCCCCTCCTATTTTGAGAAGTTCTACGGCGCGATCGTAGTTTGTCTGAGCATTTCTTAGGGCAGCCTTTGCATTATCCACTGCAAGTTCATACTGAGTAGTGTTGACATCATCAAGAAGTACGAGTTTCTGGCCTTTTGCCACTCGAACACCTTCATCCACATAGATAGCCTTAATACGATTGGCCATCATAGCAGATATATTATTGATAATCTCAGGCTCTACGGAAGCAGTATAGACAGCAAGCTGATCTACATCTTGCTCACTTACTTTCAAAGTTTTGACTACCGGAACATCTTCTTTTTCACTCTCTTTATTATTTTCGGCTTTATCCTTGCCGCAGGCGGCAAGTGCGAGAGCAAACACCAATGCCGAAGCTACATATTTATAAGTTTTCATTTTGATGAATTTACTTGAATTGCGCTATCCTTGCCAAGAAGGAGGTCAAGTTCACTTGTAGATACTAAATAATTATAGATTGCTTGCAAATAAGCCAGTTGTGCGCTTGTATCAGCAAGTTCGCTGTCGCGAAGTTGCAGATAAGACGCTGCTCCAATCTCGAAACTCTTTTGCATTATCTCATGAGCTTTTTTCGCTTGATGCACACCTTCTTTTGAAGAATCAATTTGCTTGGCCTGACGGTTGATGTTGTCAAGAGCAAGATCCACCTGCATATTCAGGCTATTGAGAAGATTTTCCTTTTGGAAGGCGAGTTCCTTTTCTTGCACCTGTGCTTGCTTCATCTGATACCATTTTGTGCCACCGGAGAATATTGGCACCGATAGACTTAATGCCACAGAAGAATATGGAGCAAAATCCACATCCTTAAACATTGGACCATTACTCAGTGACAGCCAGTTGAGATTATAACTTGCACCGAGAGTAGGAATCCAGGCAAACTTCTTCATCGTAGTGTTTTGGGCAGCCATTTTTTGAGAAAGTTCAAGAGAACGAAGAGATGAGTTGCCCGACAAATCTTTGGACTCCAGAAGATAACCATACATATCTTTCTGCATGTCTTCCATCGTGACGGTAGGATAAAGATTCAGAGCATCATCGATTCCCATCAAGACATTTAGGGATAGTTGGCATTGCTTGACTGAGATATCGGCATCAAGAAGAGAGGGCTCTATATTCTTGACCTGTACTTCCGACCGAAGCACGTCGTATTCAGAAGCAGTGCCCTGCTGAAACTGCTTTCTATAGATTTCAGCAGTATATTTAGCTATATCATAGTTCTGCTTGATCACCTCCTTTGATGCAATGGCAAGCATAAGAGCGTAGTAAGCCTTATTGACTTGGTTTACAAGTTCAAGGCGGCTTGAGCGCGCACTTTCAAGATTCTGAGCAATCTGAGTGTCAGAGATTGATATTGCTTTCCAAAGAGTTGGGGCAATGATAGGAAGAGACACACTGAAACCTGTGTTCCAAGTATTGTCAGAACCCATTTTTAGTTTCTGGCTCTGTCCGCCCATATTCATACGGATAGTCTGGAGTTCGATACTTCTCTGATAAGAAAGCGAGAAACCAATATTGGGCAAAAGATTTCCAATGGTTTCTTTCTTAGAGAAATTGACTCTTTTCACCTCGAGATCCGCAACACGGATAGTAGGACTCTGACTGAGTGCAATGTCAATGCATTCCTCTCTGCTGATAGGTATGGAATCAGGATTAACCCCCATGGCACCCAGAAATAGAATTGCTGCTTCTTGATTCTGAGCGTTGGCAGCTAATCCGAAAGTCATCATCCCCATCAGGAGCATGATCAGTCGATGTTTTCGGATAGTCATTGTAAAATGTCTATATTATAAATGTTTAACTAATTATATAACGCACTGAAAATAAATCTTCAAAACGGAAGTGCAAAGGTAATAAAAAAACGCCGAATTCTCATATTGAATCGGCGTTTTTGACCAATTTATAGGAAATAAGAACACGTTTTGCGTATCGCGTCTATAGTCTTACGTTACGCACTACGCCTTTCCCAATTTGATTCGAAGGTTTTTAAGCATGTCTTGAGTCATTGCATCAAGATCGTATTCCGGTTTCCAGCCCCATTCCTCGCGTGCACAAGAGTCGTCAAGGCTATCGGGCCAAGAGTCGGCTATTTTCTGGCGCAGAGGATCAAGTTCATATTCCATCTTGAAATCAGGAACATATTCCTTGATTTTAGCATAGATTTCTTCTGGATCGAAACTCATAGAAGTGATATTAAATGAATTGCGATGCTTCAGTTTTGAAGGGTCGGCTTCCATTATTTCCACGGCAGCGCGAAGAGCATCCGGCATGTACATCATATCCATTAGAGTGCCGGGCTTGAGAGGGCATTTAAATGTCTCTCCATTTACTGCGTAGTAATAGATGTCAACGGCATAGTCGGTGGTGCCTCCCCCGGGAGGAGCGACATAACTTATCAGTCCCGGGAATCTGACGGAGCGGGTATCAACGCCAAAACGCTTTGCGTAGTAGTCGCTGAGGAGTTCACCGGAAACTTTTGTGACTCCATACATAGTTTCGGGACGCTGGATGGTGTCTTGTGGAGTCTTGGTGTGAGGAGTTGAATTGCCGAAACTTCCAATAGAACTTGGAGTGAAAACAGCACATCCTTTCTCTCGCGCCACTTCGAGAGTATTAAACAGACCGCCAAGTCCTATTTTCCAAGCCAACTGAGGTTTTACTTCAGCTACTGCGCTTAGAAGGGCTGCAAGATTATAGATAGTATCAACTTTGTATTTATCTACAGCATCGGCTATCTGACCTGGATTTGTGATATCTACGATTGCCGAAGGTCCGGATTCAAGAAGGGCACCTTTTGGTTCTGCACCAGGGATATATCCGGCCACGACATTACCTTCAGGATAAAGGCCGCGAAGCTTCATCGTCAGTTCACTGCCAATCTGGCCTGTACTGCCTATGACAAGTATATTTTTCATTTCTATGAAGATTAGACATTTAAGGGAATTTCTCCTCGCTTCTGACATAAAGTCGGGAATACGACTGCAAAGTTACATTATTTTTTTGAAACTACCGCACTCTCTTTTAAAAATTTTTATCATTTTGCAAGCAATCGGGGTCTCACGCAAAGTTCGCAGGAGT
>CAZCZX010000044.1:10465-16507 GCA_964503095.1 uncultured Sangeribacter sp. | reverse complement strand
CCTGAACCGAAAACCGAGAATTATTGATTATCATCTACCCATATCGCTATGCTCGATGCAGCGGGTGAAGCAGGTAGTTTTATTAGACGGGCTCTAAAAAAAACGCCTTCCTACATAGGAAGACGCTTTTTCAAAATATGTTAATTACGTTATTATTACTTTCCGAAAAGTCCACCCAGCATACCGCCAGCTTTTTCTTTCAGACCATCGAGCACATTGCCCTTTACGCTGTCGAGGTTGATATTGTTTAGAAGCCCGTCAGCATGGAGCTTAGAGACGATTTCGGTTAAGTTAAGGTTCTTGAGGTCGAAACCTTTGAGAGCGCTTGTCACCTTTGCGATGTCGAAGTTGTCGCCGAAGTTTTCCTTGAGGTGAGCGATGATTTGCTGAATGTCCATAGTATTGTTTTTAAGTTAATATTTTTAATTTCTACAACGCTTAATCAAAGGAATTGTTCATTTCAACTTAGGTTTAAGTTCATCGGGGGTCTCATTCGTGTACATCTCTACAGGCGCTGTCTCTTTTGTGAAGAAGTCTATAATCGTCTCCGGTTGCAACGTAATGGTAGGCTTGAAGTCCTCGCTTGCCATATAATCCATAATGGCGTTGCGCATGCGCTTCGCAACGACTCTTTTGTCAAGATTGCTGTCGAGATCCATAGTCGTCATGAAGAGTTTTCCATTCAATACATTTGCTTCCACCACCATTCCGAGTTTGCGGCTTAGATGCCAAGTGTCAATCGGTTGGATAGGAGATTGATATTCAGATGGAAGTTCAAGGAGATTCATCACTTGCGCCTTGTTGAGAAGTTCCCACCAGTTGAGATTGCTCCAATCGTCGGTGGGGAATCCATGCGAGAAAAGTGGATGATCAGTGTTTATATAGGCTCCGGTAGTATGCGGAGGACGCATCTTAAACCAACTTGTATTCCAGAAAACCGGCATATAATTCTGTACAATGTCTTTCCCTAATGTCACCTTTCCGGCAGCCGTAAGAAGCACATTGCCTCCCTTCTCAAGCACTTCAATGGCTTTTGAGTCAAGAGTATCTGTCACAAACACATTTTCCGGAACGTCAAGAACCGATTCTTCCGGATATACCCAATATTCCCAACTGTTGCGACCCTCATCACCTACATTGACCGAAAGGGTGTATTTCATCGGTTTAGTAACTTTCTGGATGGGTAAGGTAACGTTTCCTGCTTGATTATTTTTACCAATGGGCAGATTGGTGTTGCCAAATATTCCTACAGCTACAGCTCTCCCTTCAGAATCCATAATAGTGTATGAAACTTTTGTTTCTCCTAAGTCTTCAGATGTAGCATTGATAATCTCAACGGGTATCCTGACAGAGTCAGTATCGGTAAATACAAATTTAGGAAACTTAGCCAAAGGAACTACCGGGCTGCAGAATTCACGCCACTGCTCGCTGTCGACATATCCCTTCTCTTTCCAAAATACATTCAAAACTCCTTCCAGAGCAGTTCCCTGTCCGCTATAGTCATTGAGAGCAAGGAGTTGGAATCCGGTATAATCCGGTGTGCGAAGATTTCTTTCTATCTCATATTTATAGCAAAGTGTCTGCAGTTTACCGCTGGAGTTTAAGAATTTGCGGTCCATGCCCTTCATACCGTTCTTTTCAAGAAGGTCGCGGAAAATCTCAAAATTCTTTGCCTTGTAGGGTCCGGTATATTGAGATGTCTCTTCAAGATCGGGGAAAGCACACCATTGCCCTTGCTCATGGGCAAGGATAGGGGAGTTGTTTACCGGATTTTGGTCTGTAGGTTTGAAGTTGCGTGGGTTCGCAATATCTTTGGAATAATCATCATCGCTCGAAGGCATATGATTTTTCCATTCAAGTCCACGGCCTCCGCCTTTCACGTGGTATTCGCTTCCGTTATCCCAAGCCCAACCTCCGCCAACGGAAGCTCCGCAATATATTTTTGACGGGTCATAATCTTTCATGATTGCTACCCATTCATTTGTGTATGGCACCCAATTTCCGGCAGGTTCATTTCCCGCTGCCATCATTACGAAAGATGGATGATTTCCATATTTGTCGAGGATTGCTTTCCCTTCATCGATTAGATATTGATCGATTGCCATTCCGCTTCTAAGCTTTACTCCATGGTTTGGCCAAGACGGACCTTCCGGCTGAAGGTAGATGCCTGCTTTGTCGGCTGCTGCGAATGCAGCTTCCGGAGGACAATAACTATGGAAACGCATCATGTTGATGCCATACTCCTTGCATTTGGCAAAGACTTTTGCCCATGATTCTTCATCCATCGGAGCATAACCTGTCAGTGGGAAGCAACAGTTCTCCACCGTACCGCGTACATACATCGGGCGACCGTTAATGATGATATCGCGTCCCTCCACTGATATGTCGCGCATTCCAAAAGAAGTCGAAGCCAGATCATCTCCTAATTTAACGGTGACATTATATAGTGGAGTATTAAACTCATCCCATGTCTTCATTTTGTCTCCAAAATCTACCGTAAAGGTCAGAGTGTCGCCGCTTAATGTCCATTTGGGAAGATTGAAAACTTCAGCGCCATCATCTGATATCACTTTTGCAGATATCTTTTTGATTTTCTTGGCATTCCCTCCCTTTATAACCTTGATGTCAGCTTTCTTTCCTTTTACATCGGGATATACACGGATATTCTTGATAAATTCATCTTTAGGCGTGGCTTCAATATACATGTCTCCGGTAATCCCATTCCAGTTTCCCTGGGTCTGGTCGGTGACGCTATGTGAGTCCTGGCCAACACATACATTCTCAATGCCATTGTAGACGGTAAGTTGGATTTCATTGTTTTTCCCCGGATTGACGAAATTTGTAATGTCATATTCATGAGGAGTGGATAGCGACATCTGATGCCCAACTTTTTCGCCATTGACAGTCAGGGTAGTCTCGATATGAGGTCGTTCCAGATGGAGGATAACTCTTTTATTTTTCCAATCAGAAGGAATCTTCACTTTTTTCTTATAGTAGGCATTGCCTACATATTCTTTATCTGGAGTCAGGAAAAATGGAAACTTGATGTTCCCGGGTTCACGATAGGGTTTGTAGAGATCACTGTAATAATAAGACAAATCGTAGAGCGACCCGGTCCATTTTGTCTCCGTGTTCACGTCATTTCCTTTGCCGTTGGTAAGCATTGATCCAGGCAATGTTATCTTGTCATTGTAGACTGGAGTCTCACCATATCCGAATTGCCAAGTGCCGGAAAGATCTATTTTGTTGTCTGAAGCTCCGAATGCAAATGAAGTATATAGGAGCACTATGGGTGTTAAGAATTTTTTCATTGTTCTGAAGGTATTAATGAAACTGCTTTTACTTCTTCTCCAGGTGTCGTGTCAGCCTCTTTCGGGAAGTATACTGGCATGTTCTCTTGAAGTGGCAGAATGTGCAACTCGAGTTTATTTGCGTCAGCAGGCAATCGCCAGAGTCCATATAGCATGGGGCGGCCATTATAGAAATTGTCGGCTATCAGTTTTCCGTCACAATAGAGGCGCGCCACATCTCCGCGATAGTCGATACGAAGAAGAATGTTATCACGTTGATTAGTTTCCGGAAGGTTGCTTATTGTGTAGACTGCTGCCTGCTCGAAATCTGAATCTTCTGGTGATTCTGCCGCCTTATTCACTCCGATTGTGATGTTGCGGGGAGTTCCTGCATCTTTAGTCTTGCCAATCTTTGGCTTGGAGTTGGGGACAGCTATTTTTTTCATTTCAGGAAGGAATAGATGCGATGCTTGTTGGGGAGTGAGCAAATAGATGTTGTCATAGACAGGTCTCTCAAATCCGTAGGCCTTCAGATTTTTCATTACTTTCTTTCCAATGGCAATTTCTGTGTTGATGCCTGGAATTTGCTCAAGATATATATTGCCATTGCGCTTTGCTATCAATTGGGCTGTGGCATATCTTATTCCGTCGATGTTTACAGGGAAAATACAAGTTGTCCCGGCCGGAATGGTGATTGGTTTTGATGGGAATTTCACTCCGCAAAGCTCAAATTGGATTCCATGTTTATCTGAAAGATTTTGAAGACGCTCATAGTTGTTGATAAAAACAAATCCACTGTCTCCCTGTGATCTGTAGGAGTATCTCAGCGATGAATCATCCCCTTTCTTTATGTCCTGAGGCGCGGGGAAACTGGTTTCCATTGGGGCGAGAATGCTGCCGTAATCTTTAAGGAAGAGATGGAGTTTCCTCAGATTGTAATAATGAGGGTAAGGTTGTCCAAACTCTCCGAGCGGAGCCTGAAAATCGTAGTTTTTGACCGGAAGGTCGTTGTAGTTTGTGGCTTTTGTGCGCTGAGTCTCGTTAAGATATATGTCGCTTTCAGGATTTGTGCCGCCATGATACATATAGTAGCCAAGCAGGTTGCTTCCACTGCCAAGTTTCACTACAGCGAGAGAGTAGGCATCCTCCGGATAGATCCAAGGGCGACGATGGTAAGCCCCCACCATGCCTCCTCCGAGCTCACATGTGAAATAGGGGTATTGTTCGTCTCCTTCTGTGAGTTTTTCCTTCTGGTCTTTCAGTTGTTCGCTTGCAATGGCAGTGCTGCTTCTGAATGGCTTGAAGTTGAATGCCTTGTAGTAGTTTCCTGCGGTGGGCTCAATAGAGCGTTCCCAAAAACCGTCGGCATAGTCGCCATATAGAGGAATCATCTCCCCGAAGGGAACCGGAGTCTTGAGTTCAGGCCATCCGGTGCGTGTATAGAAAGGAAGGTCATATCCTATTTCGTTGGCTATTTTCTTCAGAGCCATAAGATATGATCCATGTCCACGGTATTCGTTGTCAAACTGGCAGGCCATTACCGGACCTCCATCTTTCCATTGCAGCCCTTGCACTTGAGTGAAAATCTGGCGGTAAAGTTTTTCTACGGCATCAAGGAATTCCGGTGATTCACTCCTCGATTTTATTCCCTTGTCGAATATCCAATCCGGAATGCCACCGTTTCTTGCCTCTCCATGACAGAAAGGTCCGACACGTAAGATTACCGGCATTCCTTCTTCTTTGCAGAGTTCAAGGAATTTTCGCAAATTTCGTTGGCCGCTCCAATTGAATTGTCCTTCATTTTGTTCAATATGATTCCAGAATACGTAGGTAGCAATGATTGTCACTCCACCATCCTTCATTTTCTTGATGGAGTTGCGCCACTCGTTTTCCGGCAGTCGGCTATAGTGAATTTCCCCCATGACAGGAGTGACTCTTTCTCCATCTATAATGAGGCTCTGAGCATCCCATTTGACGTTAGGGATTCGCTCTTTACTGAATTCAATGGCATTTGCTGGAAATGCTCCAAAAAGCAGTCCAATTCCTGCCAAAATTGAGATATATTTTGATTTCATGATAATAAAGGTTTCTTTGTGCAAAGTTACAACGAAATTCCCAAATATCAAATTGAAATCTTCAGAAAAATGATGGACATTATTATTAAAATCATCGCTCGACGCTTCGCAAGAAATTGATTACCTATCAAAATACTCCCGGTCAATCGATATGCACAAGCAAGAAAATCCAAGACTTAAAGCTATTAATGCAAGACTACCGATAAGCAAGAGGATAGTATATATTTTCCACTTTTTAAGCCATTCATCATCCTTCTTTTTAAATTTCTTGAAATACGCACGATTAAAATTATCATTAAAGAGATTCTTTGTTGGTCTAATCCCTATGATGACAAATAGTATCATCTCGATTAAAACGAGAATATTACTGCCTATACCTCCTTCCCATTCAAACACACGGTGCCATCCTATGAAGGTACAAATGATGCTGCATAGTTATCTTATTCTTCCCCATAATGAAGTTGTTTCGACTTATTTACGAAAAGAAAATTAACTAAAAAATATGAAAATGAAAAATATTTTTAAGAGACGTGCTCTTAGAACGATTATAAAATTTCATTGGGAATTTTTTAATATCAGGAATGACATTAAATTGAATTTTAATATATTAAATTTAAAAATGTATCAAATGCTGATTTTTTATTGTAGTAAATGCTGATTTTTCATTGTAGCGAATG
>CAZCZX010000044.1:0-10365 GCA_964503095.1 uncultured Sangeribacter sp. | reverse complement strand
TATCAAATGCTGATTTTTTATTGTAGTAAATGCTGATTTTTCATTGTAGCGAATGCTGATTTTTTATTGTAATAAATGATGATTTTCCATTGTAGCGAATGCTGATTGGATAGAATGAAAAAAGAGGAAGGGCACTTGGCTCTTCCTCTTTCGGTTGGGTGTAAATTAGTGGGGTTTATTTGTTGGTCTTGAAAAATACTTTGGATTTTCCATTGGCATTTCGAAGGATATAGATTGCGGGCGGAAGTTGGCGCAAATCATCACGTGTGCAATTTCGCTCTATAAGAATTCCATTAGAGGTATAGATATCCACTCTTGCATCAGAATTTCCAAAAATCGAGTCGAGGTCTTCGCCAACTGATTCCACTGCTCCTTGTTCCATATTTGGCTCCATCAAGACAGAATAGAGGCGGATGCAACCATCTTCAGCACCGCGTGTAAAGGCTTTTCGAGTCTGTGCCTCAGGCTTCGGAAGTGAACCATAGATATAGATGTATGTGTCTTTAGCCACATTATATTCCACCTCGATATATCCCTTCACATCTTTAGTGAAAGTCAAAGGCGCAGCATCCCCAATCTTTACGCTAAGAAGATTTGCTCCGATAGTCTGGCAATCAATCTTGACAGTACCCTCTCCGGCATTCACCTTCACCACCAGACCGTTGAAACGGTTTGCAAGGTCAGACTGTCCCGGAGCGAGATCGCCCAGAATCTCAGCAAACTCATCTTCCATTACGGAAGCCAGTACGATGCTTCCATCTTCAGCGTCATAAGAGTCATCCTCACCGAGGGTCACATAGACGTCGCCAATCACTGTATCGCCAAGGTCGGTGTCTTCGTCAATATCAGCGAAAGTGGTTTCGCTGCTTTCTGTCGGTGCGGACACTTCTTCAATAGGAATAATAAGGTTATCTTTCATATTGATAGCCCCACTCCAATATGGATCGGCCTTATATGCCTCAACGCTTTCAGCAGGCACTTTAATTGTAGGAGTGCCAAAATAATGCCAGTTCCAATTTATCGGTTGTGGCTCTTTTGACGGAGCAGTAATTGTAAATGCTTTGTCTGTATTCCTTAAATCGAAAGGATCGGATCCAAATTCACTGATTGATGAAGCGATATATACAGATTCAACTCCTGAACAACAGAAGAAAGCGTCTCCATCAATAAATTCCATCCCTTCCGGCAGAGAAATTGTCTTTAAGGATGTGCACTCACGGAATGCTTGCCCACCGATAGCCTTTAGTTTTGCTGGCCAATGGAAATCTTTAAGATTATAGCAGTATGAGAATGCTGACGCTCCGATAGTTGTCAAATTGTCGGTCATATATAGGTCTTTGAGATTGCTGCATAGATAAAATGCATAGTCATCAATGACTTCTACGCTTGCGGGGAGGGTGACTTCTGTGATATTTGAGTTTTCTTGGAAAAGTCCGCTGGGGATTACTCTAACCTTATCCCCCAATACAATCTGTTCTACGTTTTTGGGAAATCTAAAATAGAAGTCGCTAAACTCCACCAGGTCGATTGCATTATACTCGAGATACCACAAAGAATTGCAATGATCGAAGACACCACTTCCGATCTTCTCGAGTGATTCGGGAATTACCACCCTTGCAAGTTGTGGGCACCAAGAGAAGGCTCCATCTTTGATTTCGCGCACGTTCTTCATTTCAGGTGTCCTCTTTAGTCCGGTGCTTTGGAAAGCTCTCTTTCCTATCACCTCAAGAGAGGCTGGGAGGTTGATTTCCTGAATCTCATTACTGTTCCAGAAAGCAAAAGCTCCATCTGCAATAGAAACAGTTCCCTCCTTTATGGTATATGAACTTTTTACTTCTGAAGCCTTATATGCAATCTTGCCAATATATCTGATTCCATCTTCTGGCTCGATTTTTGCCACGATCTTTTCGGGAAGAGCATCCTCTTCCAATTCCTCGATTGTAGATGGAAGATTCATCTCTTCCACTCCGTCACCGAAAGCGTTCTTCCCAATGTATCTTACACCTTCTCCCAAAACTACAGTCTTAAGAGGGTGCTCATATGTGCGGTTATCAAAGCAAGCAAACGCACTTTCCGGGATTGTATCAGGAGGATTTGGAAGATCAAGTCTTTTTAGAAGGGTGCTTGAGAATGCACCCATTCCTATGTGGGAGGGTGAACCAAACTTTATTGAGGATATTTTAGTGCCAGAGAATGAAGCATCTCCAATCTCATCCATGTTGGAAAAGTCAACTTCTCCACGAAGCATCGTCCCCCAAAAAGCAGTATTTCCAACCTTGATAGTTGAACTGAGGTCTATGTTATTCAGATTCTTACAATTATAGAATGCAGAATGCCCAATTTCCGTGAGATTCCCACTGTGCTTGAACTGTACAAGCGATTCGCAATTTTCAAAGGTTGAAGTTCCGGTGGTGGTCATAAATTCAGGCCAAACTACAAGCTCAAGTTTTGGGTGGCCTACGAATGCAGAAGAAAGGTCGTTGCAATAATATGCCAAGTTTACTGACATCGGTCCTCCTCCCAATCCTTCTTCATAGTTGGTTTCAGATAAATGATAGTGGATAGTAGTGACAGTTCCCATACCTCCTTCTGGAGCAAAAACTCTTGTCTTATAGCGTCCTTTGTCATAATCAAATGTGACATCTCCGAGGTCAAGATAAGTCAGGAAGCCCATTCTTCCGGTGCCACTATTAAGATATGCCAAGTCCTCACTATTGATTTTTCCATGTATCACCAAACCATTGATTTCATCGGCATCAATGGCAAGAATCTTATTCTTGAGACTTCCCGGTTTATCGACGTTGATTTCATAAGTGGCCGCCGGAATTTCTACATTTGTTCCTTGACCTATAATTTCAAATACTTTTGCGTCTGAAACTGTCATCAATCCATTGCCATGGATTGTAGCTACCCATACTGTAGTGGTCTTGTCGATATGTATTGGTCCATCCACCTTTTGCGATCTTCTGTCAGGACAAGTCCCATCAGTTGTAAAAACTGAAAAATTGTGTTCCCCTTTTTCTAAATACCCATCACTACTCTTCCCAGGTGTGATTATAAGATCGAAGGGAGCATAATAGACACCTGGTTCATGATTGAATTCAGGATCCTGAGTCCAAGATAGTTTTTTGCCATATCCAATGTTTATTGCGTTGATGATGAGTGGTCCGTCCGCATGCAGAGTCAGACGAGTATTGGAAGAAACATCATACATATTAGGAGCACCAATCATCGACATTTTAAGGTCAAACTCAGATGTGAGAAGCTCGCCATTTTCTATTGTCATGTGATAAGCACCGGCTTTCATTTGATTTTCTTCAAAAGCCTCCCAATCGAAATTGGGATCATCGCCATCCGGTTCAACATACCATGGTGAGGCATCAATTTCAAACATTCCATTTCCAGTCAGACCTTTCACAGTAGGGAAGGAGATTGAAGAGCCCTCAGTAAGTTTGATGCAGTTTTCGCCGGCGTACACTTTATTTAAAATCCAGCCATCTGCATTGTCAAAATGAGACATGTCTGCAGGAATCAGTTGTTTTGATGTCTCAATGACATTGGTAAATTTTTCCGAAAAAAGAGTCTCGCTCAGCAAATTAGTCTCTCCCAAACTGCTTTGAGCCCGGGCTGTCAGAATTGACAAAAGCGAAACAAGTACAAGATAAATTTTTCCTTTCATTTCATTATCGTTGTATTGGTTAGTATTCGTTATAACTCTCATAAGAAATCTGCAAAGGTAGAATTTCTTAATTTGCAAAATTACAAAATATTAAAGACCATGTCAATTACGGAAATCAGTGATTTTTCTAAAACCTACCCACCAAAGCCCAATATGGAGTGGTAATATTTCCAAAAGCAGTGAACGTAAGAAAGCATGCTCAGCATGCGCCATACATCAGCAAATCTCCAAATCACAAAAAAATCAAGGATAAAGACCCAAAACCAGATTCCTATGAATATTTTTGTATATTTCGCAAAATATCCATAAATTTGTATTCCATTAAGTAAAAATATGAAATTATGGTAAAAATTGCTCCACCTTGCAGGCGAATATCGATTGATCAAGGAATCATCAGGATTCTCATGTGTCTCTCAATCTTCTTCTTTTGTGCCAATACATACGCCTCTGATAAGAATGTCAGGAAAGTGAATGATATTCTCAAACTGAAACTTTCGCCTCAGGAGAAGGTGGACAGTGCTTTCGTGTATCTTTCCCGCTATACGGGAGATGCAAAAGACTCATTGCATTATGCTGAATGCGAGAACATCATTCTGCAGCAGATTTTGCCTTATGCTGAGAAAAATAATTATGACCCTGCCATCTTGGCTCTTATATATGACGAACTTGGGATGATGTGCAATCGTCAGGGCGCAAATCGCTTGGAAAAGGCAAGAGAGGCCTTCAAAAAAGGACTCGAATACGCACGCTCTGCCAGCGACCCTTATCGTGAAGCTCGCATTTTAGACCACGCCGCAAACACGGAGACCCATTTTGGCAATGTGGCAGAAGGCTACAGATTATCGGAGGAAGCTATTAAGGCCTACGAAAAGTCGGGTACTGAAGCTGAAGAATATATCACCAGATGCTACTATGCTCAGGCCGTCACCTATCTCAATGTGCAAGATCTCCCTGGCATGCATAAGGTTATCGATAATCTTGAAAAATATTCTAAGAAGGTTTCAGAGAAAAACAAGACTTTTGTGCTATACAACCTTTATTCAGTGCAAGAAGCCTATTACGGCACTCTGCTTAATACCGACCCTAATATCGACAGGAAAGCCGTAATAGACACTTTAAACAATGTTTCGCTTGCCTCTGTAAGACTTATTGAAGACAATTACAAAGATTGGTATAATACAAATATAAATCCCGCATGGAATTACTATAACAGAGCTGTCTTGCTTATGGATATAATGGATCCCGTGAATGTAGACAGCATCGAATATTATCTCGACAAAGCCTTGTCGGTTGAACTTGCCGGCAAAGGGACTAGCATGAATGAGGTAGTAGTGTCTGTAGCATCCCTTAGGGCTGAAATGTGGATGATATTGGGAAATTATGTCAAGGCAAGAGATATTTTGCTCGACACTGTCAAGAAACTTGACACAACAGAAGGAGCAAATGATATCATCTTAGACAAGGTGGAAATCTACAAAAACCTACTTGAAATAGCCAAGCAATCCGGCAACTATGAGGAGGCTCTTGAGTTTGCCTCCAAAGTGTCGGCTCTTGAAAAGGAGAGATTCTCCCTGGAGAGGGCAAAGGATATCAAGGAGCTTGAGATTAAGTATGAGACCCAGGAGAAGGAACTGGCCCTCGCGCAGAGTGAATCCCGAAGGTCGAGCACCCTTATGTGGCTATTCGCTTCTTTAGGACTTCTGCTCGTATGTGTGATAATTTTCATCCTCTATGCAGATCGTCAGCGGAGACACCGCATCCAGAAGGAATTGGAGTTTGCTTCTTTACGAGCTGACATTGGTCAGCAGTTGACAAAACAATACGTTGAGGGGCTCGAGAATGAGCGCAAACGTATGGCTCGCGAGCTGCATGATGGAGTTTGCAACGATCTGCTCGCAATTCAGATGAGCATGAAAGATGGAAAGGCACAAGACAACACAGTCAGTCTCCTTGACACTTGCCGCGAATCAGTGCGCCGTATCTCTCATGAACTCATGCCGCCTGAATTTACCTATGCTTCCATTGATGAGGTGATGAGATTCTTTGTCAGAAAGCAAGCAGAGTCTAATCTTGGTAAGATGGAGATTACTTATTCTTCTTCTATTGAAGGAGGAGATTGGGGCGAGATTCCGGATGTAGTGTCACTTGAAATCTATCGCATTGCGCAGGAGGCTATAGGGAACGCTATAAAGCACTCCGGTGCCTCCTCAATTGAAGTGTCGTTGAGTGTTAAAGATAAGGAACTGACACTTACAGTTGCCGATAATGGAGACTTCGACTCAACACAAAAGAAGGGTCTGGGACTCGATTCGATAAGAAAACGCGCTGAGGCAATCGGCGGAAAAGTGGCCATCAATCATCCCGAAACTGGAGGCACTGTGATAGTGCTTTCACAAGTTTCTCTCTAAATTAATCTATAAAAGTAACAAAAATCACGGAAATCCGTAATTGATTGACATTGTATGTTGATGTAATTTTGCATTCAAAAATTATGCAAAATTATTCCTACCTCAATGTCTTATAAATCAAATCTCTCGGAGATGAAAATAGCTATTGTCGACGATCATGACCTTATCAGGGAAGGCCTGAATGCCGTACTGCACAATCATGGTGTAACACAAGTGAATAAATTCGGCACAGCAATGGGACTCGTCGGGAGCCTTGATGCCGGAGATGTCTACGATTTCTATGTTTTAGATCTCGAATTGCCGGATATGGATGGTTTTGTATTGATCGAGATGATACGCGCAAGATATCCGGATTCAAAAATTATTATTGTCACAGTTCATGACGAGATATGGACGTTGCGCAAGCTTCTGGCTCGGGATGTGAATGGAATTATCTACAAATCAGGAGATGGAGGCGACATTGTGGAGGCTATAAAAATGATTCTTGACGGATCTAACTATTATAGCGATGAAGTGCAAAAATCCCTTTCATTAGCTTCTGATAATTCTTCGCATCCATCTGTTCGGGAACTTGAAGTCTTGTATCAAATAGCGCAAGGCAAGACATCGCGTGAGATTGCGGCTTCAATGTTTGTCACAGAGAATACCATTGAAGCCCATCGCAAGGCCCTCTTCTCCAAAATAGGAGCTGTCAACGTAGCCGACCTCATAGTCAAATCCATAGAAAAAGGATACCTCAAAAAAGGCGGATTCAAATAATACCCTTCATAAAAAAGATACAACAGAATGAAACCAATTTTTACTTCTATATTAATCCTGAGTCTGATTGCTTTCCCGACTCTGCTTAAAGCTCAGACTCCTCTCACTTCTTTGCCTAATCAAGATGCCGTGGCTTATACTCCGGTAAAGTCAGGACAAAAACAGATAATGATGGGAGGCCTTGCCGTCACAAGCGGTTTTGCCCTGGGTCAGCAATCGCAGTATCTCATAGCTCCATCAAAAATAGGAAAAGTCAGTTTTCCACTTGATGGGAAATATTCTAAACTCACCTTCATGATGGGCCCGATGGCAGACTCCCATCATATTTCTGACCGACCTACCATAGTGACTGTAAGTGCAGACGGCCATAAACTTCTTGATGAGAAGTTTCAAGACTATGATATTTCACGTCCTTTTGAGATAGATGTGACCGGAGCACAAGAAGTGACATTCGATATCCTTGCCGGAGAGGGTTATATCGGTGTTGGGAAACCCCAGTTATGGACTGCAGGCCAAAAAGTGGTCAAGCCCGATTATGACCGTACTCCTGCTACATCAAAATTCATACTCGTAAAAGATCGTCATCCATATTATTATGATCAAAACAATGTTGTGCTTGTTTCTCCTAATGAAAAGGTCAAGTCGTTTAAGATAAATGGAAAGGAATACGATAATGGCTTAGTCTTGAATATGAAAATGCAGATTCAAGGTGGGGATTATGGAACTGCAATGTTCAATTTAAAAGGACAGTACGAGAAGTTGAGTTTCATAGTCGGAGCTCTCGACAATAACGTCAATGCAGAGCAAGGGCAAGGCTATCTGACCATTCAGGCCGATGGACGGACCATCTATCAGAAAGACCTCTCTCAACTTGATATGGCAGAGCAGGTGGTGCTTGATGTGACAGGAGTCGACCGACTTTCGTTTCATTCCTCTCAAAACAAATGGAATCTAAGCGCAGGTTTTGCAGACATCACGGCATGGCCAAAAGGTCAAGGTCCTGAAGTAGGCACTTCATCTGTGGCTCCAGCATCTCAATTGAAGTCGTTGCCTGACGTTGTTCCGCTCATGAGCACCATAGAGCCTTTTGCCGTGCTGGGAGGGCTTAATCGCGACCAGATGCTTTATACGGGAACAAGTCAGTATATAGGGTTTGACATGGGTGGTGAGAATTACACCGAAGGAATGATCTTCTCAAACGGCTCCAGTTTTTTCCACGACCATATTTACTCATCTGCCTCATTTGATCTCGGTGGAGAATTCGATTATATGACATTTGTCACCGGTTTCGTAGATGGTCCGATGAAAGACAGTGAGATAAACGTCTATGCGGATGACAAATTGCTCTACTCCGTGCCAATTACGGTGACAGGAATGCCACAGAAGCATTGGGTAAAACTTGATAAATGCAGAAAATTGACCTTCGACAACCGAAAGGGTGGTGGAAATCTCGGAGTAGCCGACATTATCCTTTATCGCGGAGACATTAAAGACAATTCTCTCTTTGTGCATAATCCTCCAAAAGCGCCTGACAATGTGCCTTTGCTGCAGTATTCCAGGCCATATTTGCATTATGTCTATGCTCTTGATGGCACAAAGAATGCAATTGCCTTCGACGGTTCGGATATCAGCAAACATTTTACTACACGTGATGGGCGGCATATCAACAATGGCTTTACACTCAAGACCGGTGTCAGATTCTCCGTGGAGCATGGTGTCTTAAGCGATTCTCCTGATGGGGGAATAGCAGGCGCGGTTGGTGCCACTGCTGTGGGTTCATCATTCGTAGCCGGAGGCATGGTCGGAGGTGCTATGGTAGGATCTACGCTCGCTGGAATGGCCGGACTTATGCTTCTCGCCGCAGGTGGCGAAGCGGAAGATGCCTCTTTCGCAGCGTTCAACACTCATGGTGACTATCAGACTGTCACCTTCACTGTGGAATGTATACGTCCTTCTGATGCCGGAGTCCTTTCCGATGGGAAATATACTGATCGACAAAATAGGCTTTTGATTGGAGCCGATGGGAATATTGCCGCAGAATTGATGATTAATGAGATTGATGGTCCGCAAACTTTCACAGTGCCTATCAATGGATGCCAGCAGTTGATGTTTTTCATGCCGTGCGACAATGGTTCAGGTACGTATCTGATCTATGACGCAACTCTGTCGAAGACAAAGAGTGAACTTATTCGTCCTGCTTCGAGTGTCAAGTCGCATGCTAATGTCAAGGTCTTGGAATGGACTGTTGTGGATGAGCCGGAAAAATGGAAAAGACCCGACAGTTCAGGTGCAAGTCGCCTTGACAAATATTTCGGAGGAGTTCTTCAGCTTTACAATGGAACAATGGCAGACATTCACAATCATGAATGCTATCCTCGTCATGAACTGCATACATATTATCTCCGCACCTCAGCAGGAGATGTAATTAAGGCATCAATCGTGGTAGACAATGGCGGAGTGAATGCAGTGAAAGATGCCAAAGGAGTTGCACATGCTTTGGGAGCTAATTACGAGTCTCATCCTGTAAGCATAACAAGGCTTGCAAACGATATACAGCGAAATATAGAAGAACTTCAGAAACTTAATGCCAAGGTCAATGAACTCAAAGTGGAGCAGGTGCAAGCGGCACTTGATATTCCGTCGCTGGGACTTGGTGCTATTAAATATGGCAAGGAAATTAAGAAAGCAAATAAAGTTCTGAGTCAATGTGACAAGGTAATCGACACGAATCTCAAAAACCTTAAGGCTCAATATGCACAACTGGATTGGCTTATTAGAAATGCTGTTAACGTAGATGGAAAGAACAGTGGAGAGAATGTAATATATTCTCCTCTTGCTCCCGGCGAGTCTGCTCCCTCGGATGCAGAGTTGCAACTTGTAGAGACTTTCAGGTGATTTGATTGATATGAATGCACTTTCAGAAAGATTTTATGATATTATTCAGGAAAACTGCGACTATGCAAACCTGAAAAATGAGGTGGGGGAGCTCTTCTCCAATAAATACTCCACCAACAGCAGAAATGCAGTAGAGGCTTTCTTCTATCATGATGGTATTGGGCGGCCCATTGATCTGGAAAAAGCGTTTGAACTGACTGAGAAAGCTGCTTTCGACGATCATGACCCTCTTGGATATTATCTTCTTGGCTACATGTGCTATAATGCTGAGACTCCTGATCAAGCCACTGGCGGACCACGACAGAAATATGATTGGTATGATGCGGAACGCTTCTATGAGATCTGTGCCAATTCCGGCAGCAAATGGAGAATACCTGCCCGATTATGGCTGGGCGACTATTTCATGAACTTTGCAAGAGGAGGAGACCCGGAAATCGGAGCGGAATATTATGAATCAATTGCAGATGTGAGTGATGAAGCAGCCCGAAAACTGGGAGAATACTATGAAAATATGCAATAGTTGATGATTATGATCTCGTGTTGATAGCCGGAAACACTTCCAAAGGTATTCTAAGAGCCCATCTCATAAAAATTTGAGAGCCCCTGGGGCGGATTTGGGCGAGG
>CAZCZX010000043.1:0-16914 GCA_964503095.1 uncultured Sangeribacter sp. | reverse complement strand
TTCCTGTTAATGTTATCCATAGCCTTAAGGGCCACGCCGTCCATAGCGCCGAGCAAAAAGATTCTGCAATTCTCATCATCCTTATGATACATATAAAAGGAGGTGAAAAAACTACTGCCGGGGATTGCTTCCTTGAAGGATTTCCTCAATAACTTTGAGAAAAAATACAGGACACGGCTGTCGCAGACTACCCAGTCGGCCTGCCTGACCAATTCATAGAATTCCTTGTCCTTCTGCAACTTCACCAAATGGTCCACATTGGGAGTTATCAAAACCCCATTACGCAGACACACCAGTAAGTCTGTTGAGCTTATATTGTGAATATCTGCGTTGAGAATACTTATGCGGTCCATAAGTAAGAATATTAAGCATACGCTCTTACCTTTATTATAACATGAGTTCGATGAATTATAATTATATATAAATGGGATATTTAGCGAAAATTATTGTAACCATATAGTATTCAATTAAGAGACAAACAATAAACGCTATACTCACCGAGGACAATGTTACGGAATTATTTTGTATTACAGATGATTTTTACAAGTCTTTTGATGTCATGATGGAAAAATATATCCCCAATTATTAGTATTCGCTAAAATTTCTATAGAATCAACCTACAAGTGCAATTATGTATGTGAGCTGTCAAGATAGAAGTGCAAAGATAGATGAATATTTAAGTTGAGCAGGACACTTCCCAACGCTGCATGCAACCACTCTACAGCCATAAAGCCATTGCCAGTCAGCATCCGATATGCCGACTAACAATGGCAACTTATTACCTATCGCAACTATATGAATTGATAAAAAATATCAACCATAAGCATTTAATGTCTTGCAAACCCCTCTTCTATCAAGTCCTTTGTCTGCTGGATATGCTCCTTACTCGACGCACCAAACAGTACAGATTCAATCTTCGGGAATCTTGTCACATATTCTATAGCCTCCTGAGGTTTCAATGCACCTGCTGCCAAACATTGCATGGCCATCGGTCGGAACTTGCGATCGGATTTCAGATATTCCTCATATTCTTCGATACTTCCACTCATACGGAAACCTATCTTATTGATAGACGAACAAATGATAGGATTCTCTATTCCCAGACGCTCACACATGTCCACCATCCTCGGCATATTCATTGTGATGAATCCCGGCTCAGCATTATACTTTTTTTTGATATACTCGGCATAATGAGTGAAAATCTCGTCCATACCAAGACCCATCAGCAGGTCAACGATCACATTCTGTAAGAATATTACAGGCGTGTTCATGCCCTCAAACATCTTCATCTCAGCATCAATCAGTAGTTCCATCAAGGTCGGGAAGTCTTTGCGCATGTAAGCCAATCCCGCCTTGCCTGTAACGGCGAGGATATTGCCTGGAATATAAGCCTTAAGAGTACCAAGTATTCCGAGTTCGGTCACGGCATTAGCATACTTGTGAGCATACGGCATACAAGGATGAAACTTGAAATCCTTATACACCTCGGGGCTCTCACGCATATACTTGCAGATATTGGCGATGCGGTCATGAGTAGTACACATGAATGTATTGACACTACATGCGCGTGCATTCTCAAGCACATCAATAATCGCCTTGTCTTCCTTGAATCTAATTGCCTGGGCGCGGCTACGCTCGTCCGAAAGGTGGTTAACCGCAAAAAATTGATTGTCACCCAATATTACTCTGTCCATCATTGTGCGTCCTCCTCCATCTTTTTGATTATATAATCCGTTTGTAAAGCTGTCTCAAAAGAATTTCTCTCGTCCACCTTGCCTGTCACGATACTGTTGATGAAAGCAGCACTCTCAGTTGTGTATTCCTCACCTCTCAGGTTGAAGTCCACCTGTGGTGTCACGTCTGTGATATATCTGAAGTTCCAACCTTTTTCAAAACCATACTTCGGTTTGTCCTCTTTCACATAAACCTTCAGTGTGGTTGCATCAGCCTCTAACTTACCTCCATCACCCTCAATCTTCACCGAAGTTGTCATCTTTCTTACAGTGTCATCACTCCAGTTCACTGAAATCTGACCTTTCAATCCATTTGCGAGATAAAGCGAACCATAAACAGCATCATCTACCTCATTACTGAAGATGCTCGGCATCTGAATTCCCTTGCAATCCACAAGGTTACTGCCAGTGACGTAGTTGATTAGATTCAGCACATGAGCCGCATAATCTTCTATGCAACCGCCACCGTTCCTCTTGTCACTACGCCATGTACCGCCCTTGTTCTTCAGAACCACTGGCCCGTAAGCCTCACCCATGAAGTGAAATGGCTTTCCGATGACGCCCTCAGCCAACAGACGTTTCATTTCGTTGAACGTGCCTATGTAGCGATTGTGATAGCCTACTTGGTTCACTAATCCCTTAGCCTTAGCCATAGCCACCATTTTCTCACCCTGCTCCACGGTCAATGCAAACGGTTTCTCGCAGAATACGTGGCAACCATGCTCCAATGCGAATATCACCATATCATAGTGAAGTTTCGTCGGAGTCACCACATACACACAATCCGGTTTCACCTCCTCAATCATTTCTTTGTAGTCGGTGTACATCTGGATCTTTGTTAGTTTCTTGAATGCACTCTGCAACAGACTGTCCATGTCGCAGGCGGCAACAAGCTCTACATTCGGGAGTCCTCCCAGGATTGCAGCATGGCTCATGCCCATCTTACCCAATCCGATAATTGCAGCTTTAATCATTTCCGATAAATAAATATTGTTATTACTCTGAATTACATTTTCTCAATTCAGGCGTATTCTTGCTAAACTTTCTGATGTGTAGCAAGTCAAGTATCAGATGGAGGAAAAAAGTCATCTGATTGCCGATGTTGCGGCGGAATATCTCAGGCCTGTAGAATATTCTCACCAACCATTCCATACCTATCTTTTGCCAAAACAAGTTTGGTCGCTTGGTATTCCCTGCATACCAATCAAACACGTTACCGACAGCTATGCTGACATGAAAATCACAATAATGTTTGTTTTGATAAGCCCATTTCTCCTGTTTAGGAGCAGTTAAGCCTATAACCAGCACATCCGGCTTAAATGCATTGATAGCCTCATGCATTCTGCGGTTATCCTCATCACTGAATGAAGGTTTGTAAGGTGGGCTGTATGTCTCCACCTTGACATTCGGGAATTCTTTCCCCATGTTGTCTTTCATCTTTGTCAACGTATCCTCAGTGGAACCAAGCAAGAACATTTTCCCCCCAATTCCATTCAGTTTGTTGGCATAGTACATAAAGCAATCCCAACCTGTGATTCTTTTCGCTTTCTTACCATCGCGAAACCATGGCAGCCAACCGAAATACACTCCGTCCAAGTCAAGAAAGTCAGCACCTTTCAGAGCGTCGTTCATGTCCTGGTCTTTCACTGATATGCCGTATGAGTTTGGACTAACCGTATTTACCACATATCTTCCGTTCATTGGCACACAGTCAAGGCTTTCCTTAATAAGCTTATATCCGTCAAAGAGCAAACATCCGTCTTTTTCTATTGTCATATCGATCTTGATTTTTTATGATTATGCAACATATGTTATAACCTCCCACTGCGGATAGACCTCCGCCATACGCTTACATATCAATACATGAACACCGTCAGATGACCCCATAAACATGACACGTAGACAGCTATTACCATATCCCCTTAATTCTCTATATTGATGATTACGGAGGGTATTCTCCATCTCCCACTCAAACAAGTCCCAACCGACTATGCGCTCTGTTGGCTTCGACTTCGCATCTATCCATCGGCAAGCCTTAACAATACTCACACCGTCGGGAATCAGATAGTCGCCATTCTGTAGCGCCTCAGCAAACAATACATCCTTCTGCGCCGTATTATACGAATGTGCATTTATAGTGTTTATCAACACCTTGCCACAAGGAATACGTGACAAAGCATTGCGATCTTCAACAAAGGCAAGGTCTTTGAGTCTTAACATGTTAAACCAAATCCATTAAGATCTGTTTGAATTTAACTTCGAATGCTGAAAGTGTAAAGTTTTGTTTATACTTTTTATATCCATCCTCTCCCATCTTTAACCTCAAATCCTTATCATCCAAAAGACGTGCAATACAATCAGAAAGAGATTTAGCATTCTGTTTTTGACATATCAATCCATTTTCTCCATCCTTGACAACATCCGGTATTCCGCCTTCCTTTGTACTTATGCAAGCTTTTCTATGTGACATTGCTTCAAGAAGTACAAGCGGAAAGCATTCATTATTATAAAATGTAGGAAATGTAAATATATCAGCCTCCCGCCAAAGGATTTCTTTTTCATCACCATATTTGCAACCATGATATATTACAAGATTGTCGACACCACGCTTTTCAACCTCAAGAGTAAAACGTTGCGCATCTATTTCATCCGACTCTCCTCCCACGAAGTCGCACACAAAATCATATCCCTTATCTTTCAATATTTGGCAGGCATCTAACAGCACAAGCACACCTTTACTCTTCAAAAGATTAGATAAAAACAATAAATGTGGAATTTGATTAACACGTTCATCTATCGATTGGATATGTAAAGTCTCCGGTATACCATTTGGACAGATGTATACATCCTCCATACTAACATACTTTTTTATATCTTGATAAAGAGTCTTTGCAAGTAAAATGACTTTTATACCTTTAAAAAATCGACGGTATAAAAAATTATCAAGTATATTATTTTGCCGTCTAACTACTCCCTTGTTGTGATAATGCACTACAATCCTACACCCCATAAACTTTAGCATCTGTACCACAACAAAATCTTTATAAAAAGCCCCACCACATGCATTAGGGGTAACGTATACGAGCTGTGGTTTCAGTTTAGTTATGCCTTTGTGTATTTTCCACAATAGTTCGATAAATAGTCGCAATTTTCGCAATCCGACTTTACCTATGTCTGTCAAATCTTTTGCTGTCGTAAGATTTATATAATGACAATCAAAAGCATCATTGATAACTTTGCTATCATGAATATACTTTCCCACCATAGCCGCACCATGCACAGGTGGCGGAAGATGAAGGATAAAAAGGATAACAGAACGATTCATACTCACTTCTATTATAACAAATATATTTCTGCTAAGTGTATATTTTGTTTTTCTATTGGAAGAATCATTATATAGTCATTGTCGGGTCTATTAAGATATATCTTTCCACCAAGCCTTAAATGTATGATGACTAATGCGTTCTTCTATAGGTGGTAACTCCATGTAGTTTCCGAACAAAGATGTCAAATATCTTTTATAGTCCTTCGGGACTGGAAACTTATATCCTTCAAACTCCACTTCTATCATTTCATCAAAGATTGATTTTTGTATTATCTCTCTATATGCATTAGAAGAATATAGGACGCAACATTTCTCACATTCTTCAAAGGAAAACTGAGCTGATACATTTACTATTTTTTTCACTATTCTTTTTACAGACGTAAAACATAAAGCAATTTTTCCAAGAGCAATAATACAATTTTTAGTAACAGACCTATTTCTGCCCAAGACTGCCTTTTTTGCATTAAGATACTTTTTCCATTTTAGCACAATATCTATTTGTTTCAATGAACGTATACCATCAATTGGGAACAAATCTATATATACACCAAAACAATCCTGTTTATACATATATTCATGCATAATTGTCTTAGAGTTATGAACCTTTGCAAAAGGAAGTCCATAATTAGTACAATTAATATGAGATATTACCTTATAATCAGGATGAGATCCATTATATAAAGATATAAAACGATTATAATCTGAACGGGGCATAGCAATATCAATATCATCGTCCCATGGGATATATCCTTTATGCCGAACAGCCCCAAGCAGAGTTCCATAGGTTAGGGTATATTTTATATTATTTTTCTTGCAGAAACTATCTACATGCAATAACATTTTGAGCTGCAAAGCTTTCAGTTCTTCCAAGTTAATTTCATTCATTTTAGATAAAATTATAAGTGTTCAATTTAGCCCTATCGGTCATTAAAGATGTTTTTCAGTATTATTCTTTGATAATCTTCATTGACTTAATTAAGAAAGTAATATTTTACCATCAATCATTGGAGATATTTCTATGACCCTAAGAAGTAAAGAACTGTAACGAGATATACAATACGTTAAAATAGGACGCTTACACAAATTGGAGACATGTCTTCAATCATACCTAATCCCCAAAAAACTTTAGTCTTATTTTTACACCCAATATTTTTCTGTTTCTTTCTTGATATCAACACTTGGCACATTCGGATTGTGAGCTACTATAGCATATATTTTACTGGCATAAACAACATCATGAAGTGCTATACCATAGTTGTAGGCTATAATCCGCTGATCATCCGACTTTCTACCAAGATCTCGTCCTGCGAGCACTTCACCTATTTCATTGTAATCCTTCCACTGATGAAAGAACTTGAAGCCCTTTACATGGTCAGTGTCATCACCCAATACACGATCAAAAGTGGTATCACAATTCTGTAGGCCTCTCATGTGTACTGGTATAACAGTCACTCCCGGCTTAAAAGACTGCTCATCCTTAACTAAAAGCCCATTGGCACTTGTTATACAACTGAAAAAAACGTCACAGCTACATGCCATCCGACTGATGTCATCCACCACCTCAAAGATAACATTATCATAATTCCTAAAACGTTCCATAAACAGTTCTGCAGTATCCTTATAACGTAAAAGTTTCACAATGAATTTTTTTTCTGGTTCGGCCTCCAATGCACATAACAAAGTTGCCCTTGCCGTATTTCCCAAACCTACAATACCATACACTTCCGCATCTTTCTTTCGTAAAACTCTTGCCGACACTGCAGCCACGGCTCCTGTTCGCATAGTTGTAATCCAATCACAATCCACCAATGCCAGCAGTTCACCCGAACAAGCATTATACAGCATCATATCGCTTCCAAGCGACGGTACAGCACCTTCGATACGATGAACCTCTTTTATACCAAAATATTGAATGTCATTGTCCACAACATTCCCACCACAAATGGGACGAGGAAGAAGACTGGGCATAGAAGTGAAGAAATCGTATTCTGCTGGGTGTACACTTATCTTGGCAGGCAACTGCGCATCCTGCTTAATTGAAAAACTCTCTATTATCCAATCCACGCACTGTTTTGGAGAGATGCAAAGCGAGCGTATAAGTTCTTCTGAAATGATTTTCATAGTTGTGACTGTATTTCTTTAAGGGCTGCAACAAGCCTGTCATTGTCAGATTTGCTTCTTACCGCCACACGAATGTACTTGTTGGGGACTATTCCTTTCTTTGCACCACATGCACTCACCAAAATATTGTGTATTTTCAGTAGTTTAAGGGCTATTTCATTTGCAGTATATGGTGACAATATCTCACAAAAAACAAAGTTTGCTTGTGTTGGCATTACGTGCAGATACGGAATTTTCCTAAGTTCATCCAAAAAGTCTGCACGGACTTCAAGAAAACGAGTACAAGCCTTTCTGTAATCTTTTTCATATTTGGTAAAAATCTGCATGAAGTACTCCGCAAAGGAATTGATATTCCAAATGCTCACCTGTTTCTTCATCCTTGCAATGAGTGGTGCGTCTGCACTTGCAAGAATACCGAGGCGCAAGCCGGGAACGCCATAACTTTTTGAGATTGATTTCATGACTGCCATGTGCGGATACGCTTCCAGATAACTGTCACAAATCAGTGACGAGCTTTCCCACTGTTCGCAGAAATCTACGAAAGACTCGTCAACGATCAAACGCACTGTATTCTGCTCACACCAGTCCGCCAATCTGCATACCTCATCAATAGGTATAAAGTTGCCTGACGGGTTATCTGGGTTGATGAGGAGAAGCGTTTCAACGGGATTCTTATCGAAGAACTCCATGAGGTCGTCAACTCCGTAACGAAAATCCCTATTCTGAGGAATAAACGCCACAACATTTGCCTCGTCAATACGGTTAGGATATTCCTCGAATGTAGGACGGACTACGCCAAACCTACCAGAAACATTATCTATGAGTGCCTTGATTAACTCCGCCGCACCATTTCCGGGAATGACATACTCTTCCTTGATGCCCCAACACTTGCTGGCAAGAAGCGTATTAACCTTCATACCTGATGGATACTCACCAAGCAGCGTACGAAAATTTGCCTCCAGCTCATCCACTATTCCAGAACGGCGAAAATAAGGATTTACCAAATAACAAAAGTCCAGCATCTGAGGGAAACGCCAAAAACCTCCATAGCGGGTATAATACTTCTTCAGCAGTGCTTCAGGTTCCGAGAAGAGTGTCTCTGCTATATCAAGATCCTGCTTGTCGTCTATCTCATACCATTTTTCATTGGTAATAGGGAGAGCCTTCAAGTCATGCGAGTTGAGGAACGATATAATGCGAAGGACATTCTCATAGTATTCGTTGTTGCCGGCCGATTTGGTATAAGCCTCTAAAAAGGGGACATACTTTGTTGTACTAAATTCTTTCGAGAACTTGTATATGTTTACGGTTTTGTAGTATTTATCCACATCCGAATAATTAAAAACCGCCTTGGGCACGAAGCTAACAATGTTGTTATCTTCATCAATACGCACCATTGTACCATCCATCCAAGGCTCATATTTCGCAACGAGTGCAAGATTGGGGTACGAGTTCCCTATAAGGAGGTCAAACATGCCATCCTCAAAGATGAGATCACTTTCAAGAAGAAGCGTGTCATCTTCCATCATCTGTCGTTTTGCGAGTGCGAGAGAATAGATGTTGTTTGTCTTGTCATAGATAGGATTATTTATATACTCTATCCTCAGTCCATTACGTTCACTGCCAAGATATTCCATGAGTTTCCTGCCCTCATAGCCTACTACAATGACAACCCGATTAAGATTGAGTCTGCCTAACTGACCAAGTACACGGTCTATTAGCGGAACACCGTTTACCGGCACCATACATTTGGTGTTGTTCCTAGTGTATTCGCCAAGACGTTTGCCCATACCCGCAGCTAAAATTATTGCCTGCATACGTTTTCTTTTATAACATTAAAAAATCTATATTCTTTTTTTGCTCTACAATTTGTGTGAGTTTTCTAATTCGTATATCAAATTCTTCATTCTTTCGTGATAATCCACCAACATTAGGTTTTCTTTTAATCTAACATCGGTCAATACCTCAAGTCTTTTTATAGACAATCTCATTTTATGTACTAATTCATTCACATCCATAGGATTAAAAGTGTACCCATTCTTATTATCTTCTACCAGACATTGTGAACCTGCTTTGTTTGATATGATTGACCAACAGCCAGCAAGTAAGGCCTCGTTAGTCACCGCACCAAAAGACTCCTGATAACTTGCCAATATAAAACAAGTCGCGACATTATACCACGCAAATAGTTCGTATCCTTCAAGACGTCCAGTAAATATCACGTTTGCCTCCAGGCAATCTGCCTGAGCCATGAGAGTTTCCCGTTCTTGCCCATCTCCAACAATAACCAATACATTCTCATTCTGATCCAAATGAGCAAATGCCTCAATGATTGTATTTACATTTTTAATATCAACAAGTCTTCCAACAAACAAAAACACATTATGTCCTATCAGTCTATTTTTCTTCGCAATTTCATTACTTATCGTAAGACAGCGTTCATATTCATTCCTTGCCTTTAATGGATCCTTGATTATTGGGAAATAAATTCCTTTTCCATACTTGCCAATATGCCAGTTTACAGACTTTGGTTCTACTAATATGAGATTATCCATTCGAGGTGCTAACAAACGTCTTGACAATTTGTGAAGCTTGCTGAAATCATTTCCTTCTGCAACCATATTATAACTATCATCACTAATAGCTACAATTTTGTATTGCTTATGGAATAGTATCTTATATAGATATGTCAATAGTGCATCAACATTGTATGCCATTACGATAACAATGTCAGGATCAAACTCTTTCAGATGTTTCCAATAGCCTCGTCTAAATATACGTTTGCCAACTTTTAAGCAACTTTTCAAATAATATGGCTTAAAGGTAAAGCATCTTTCTATAGCTTCATAATCAAATTTCTGGGACAGAAGATTACGGTATAGCAAGCATATACGCATGTCAAAATTATCATTTAGATCATTAAAGAAATCTATTCGATAAGGTGCAATAGTAGGATGGAAGATTAATAGTTTTTTCTTCATCTAATAATATAACTTGTGGGTGAGTTAAATCAGTTCATACTTTATTGTCGAGATTGTAAAGTAAACAGTGTCAGGCAACAATAGAAATATTGTATAACACATTCAGACTCAAAGTCCATGTATTCGCATATTTCCGTAGCCCTGCCAACCAATCCTAAAGTTACTTTTTTACAATACCATAATCTATTTCTAAATAAAAATTCTTCCTGTTACCAAGAACATATATACTCTTTATGCCTAAAGAGTGCATTCATATCCATTGAATACAGTTTTTCTGAACAGTATTCAATAAAGCAACACCAAAATTATCCATTGAACAAACTTTCGCAATCAGTATATCTGCTTTTACATTTATAGTATTACTAATAGCAATCCACAAATGTATATGTCTTCCCAAACTACAATTAAATGGAAGTCTCATATCATAATAAAATCTCTCAAAATATGAGCATATTCTTTTTGTTTTAAAAAGAACTTATCTATTGCTAATTGGTAAGAATTATACAAATCTTCATTTATAACATTTACAGGATCCCATTTTTCAATATCATTATAAACATACCCAACCCCATTATTTACGACCAATTCCAATGCCTTACATTTATTACCAATAACAGGAGTTCTATTAAATAGCACATCTAATACTACTCCACTACTTCTATCGTTATAACCACCACTATAATTCAATATACAATATTTACTATGTGTAACATATTCCTTGTATTTATCTTCCGAAAGATAATTTAAAAACAACTTAATGTTATCATCTTCTGAGGCTATCTCTTCAAGTTCACTTCGTAAAGAATTTACAGCAACAGCTCCTGCTATAATAAGTCGTAAACCAGTCCCTTTCAAACGTCTTGCCGCTTCAACAACCCCTTTATCTGGCCAAATTGTTCCAATTATACAAAAATCATATTCACGTTTTTTAAAAGGAATATTTTCAATTCGTGTATAATTGGTTTTTATATAATCTGTAACAATACAATAAGGACGACCATACGCTTCACCAACACTTTTTGTTGGACATATTACGCCATTTATTTTATATTTGACAAAATAATACAACAAATGTTTCCACCAACGATTATGACCAGATGTATTATAATCAATTAAATAAAGTTTACTTGTCCACCAATAAAATAAAGCAATACAGAAATAAGATGTAAGAACTGTACATTGTTGCAAAACAATTATTTCTCCTTTGGCTTGCCAAAATAATCTTATAGAATTCCAAATGGTTTTCAATTTACCTAATAAATTAGCTGTAGGCACATCAAACGGTAAAAGAAACAAATCTTCTTCATTAAAATATTTCTTATATATTGGTCCACCAACAATTTTCACATCACAAACCTCATGAAATAGCTCTTTATAGTTCCTAGCAACAGCCCCACAATGACCATTCAATCTATTATTTGAACTATTACTACGTATATCAGCAATATATAATCTCTGCATTTTATAATTTATTTTTATATCTTACGTGAGTTCGGGATAATCTATGATTATATTATGCATTACCGCAAAATAATGACTAATACATTTTCCTTTATTATCACTTTTAACATCTGTTATAATCAATATACAATTCTATGTTTCATTTATTTAAATATGATCTTCTCCATCCTTTCATATAACAAACTAACAGACAAAGTACATGCTAAAGACAATATGAAAATAATAAAATACCAAGGAAAATTAGCTAATGGTTCGACAACGAAAAATCGTTCGGATATAATACAATACCAAATATGATCAAACAGATAACTTATCAAATACATATGAAGAGAGACTGTTGAAATTCTTTTAATTGCCCCCCCAATTTTAACATTTTTCAATTTTACATCTTTCATCATGATAAACAGAATCAAACCTAATGTTACATATAAGACGTTGTCCTGCCCACCATAAAAATAAAGATAATGATCCGTATGAAACAACCTATTCAGCAAAGGCTCTCCCATCACTATTAAATATATATACCCCAAACAAACAAATCTCGACAAAGCGACTCTGTATTGCGAAACATAATGTCCAAGAAAATATATTGTTATAGGATAAAGCGTAACCCAAAAATTAGGTAACAGATTTGTACCATTTCTATTGAGGAATGAAGCCAAGCATGTAAAAAAAAGCAGGGTTGACAATAATATCTGTTCTGATTTGCGGGTAAGCTGAGCAACCATCATATTGAGAAATGGCGTTAAGAAAAATAATCCCACCCACATTTCTATGTACCATCCATATGGTGTCAATCTAAAAGCAAATAATTTCAATACAAAATCCTTGATAGTAACAGCCTTTCCATCAAACATATTTCCACCCACATAACATATAGAACCAAGTACAACATAGGCAAATAATACACGTAACGATGTACGCCATTTGCCACAAACATAGTAATCTTCTAATGTTTTATGACTATTCAAATAGCCTGTTAGCATAAGGAACAATGGAACACCTGCTAAACTAAAGTTCCTTATACTTGCTTGTGGTAAACTCATATCACCAAGTTTAAATGTATGGTCAACCATTACAAGTAATATGGCCGTACATCGTATTAAATCAAGAGAATAATTACGTTCCATTTTGTGAGGCATACATTTGTTGGGATACTACGTATTCATAAAATTAACTACTCCATCATAAAATACTCACAAAAAAACACTCTTCAATTTTACATCATTCATTTTCACTATATTACTATTCCATGCAAATCCTACTAACATCCAGAATCCCAAATGAGAAATATTACATCCGAGCAAATTTGATACATAACAATTAAAGTAATAACCTGCAATAAGAATTGACGCGCATTGTGACATTTTATTATTACCTACGACATAAAGACGATGAATGGATAATATCACAATAACTGTAAAAAGAACAAAATACACACAACCAGCCTGCAAAATCCATTGAAGAATCGGCACTTCTATACCTAAACGGTGCATCAATTTGAAAGAATCAGATTCATAGTATCCTAAAACGCCCTTACCAAATAATTGAATTGGCAAAGGCTGCTTGTAGAAATCTTCATAAAATTCAGTCCATAAAAAAGTACGTGTATCAGTTGTATCATATTGAGTATTAGATTCTGTATTTGCCATCATGTGAAAAATAGATTCATGATAAATACTGTAATAAACTAGAAACATAATGGAGATAAGTATAAGTAAAGAAATATAATATGTATATTTCTTATTCAAAAACATTGGGACTAACATGGAAATTAAAACAAAAGGTAATAGTAATGCAGTTTGTCGTCCTCCACCCCAAAATGCAAATAAAGTCAACAAATATCCTACAATAAAGAAAATATAGTCACGTTTACTTACGTATGGCAGAAACACTGCGGAATAAATAAGTATATAATTAAGAAAATATGATTCAATTGTTACCTGATAATTAAATATCAAAAGAACAATAGAAATCGGTATCATCCATTTTGTGACTTTAATTAGTACTCTAAAATCATCTATACATACTATAGCAAAAATAAAGACTATACTAACAAGGTCTAACGTTGAATACAGATTTGTAAATATCACGACCATTTTTTCTCCAGAGTAGGCGGTACCATAAAACAAAGAATATGCAAACGCCATTGCTATAATAGTCATTATCCCTACAACAATAAGCTTTATCGTCATAGGATACCTTTTAAGCACCGCAATATTCTGCATACTAAAAAATACAGTAAACCAACATCCAAGAGCTATAAAGAATTTCCAAAAAGGTTCAGCATTATAAGCATAACCCCAAAAAGCCTGTATCACAGTTGAAAAGAATATACTATATATAGCATACTTACCATAACTTACATTCGAAACCTTGGTAGCTATTCTTGATTTTTCCATAAACTATATTTCTTAATTCCATACATACGAATACATAGCAAAAACAACTCACAGAGAACAACCATATATGCAACATTATATATTGAAACCATATTGCACATATAAAGAAATAATAACCCACAAATATGAAATATGGATGAAACAATAAGTGTATAATTACAATAATTAGGATGTCCCCATGCAGCTAAAAATGGATATCCTAAAAATGTCGCAGGCAAACAAAGTAAATTAGATAGCATTAATATTTTTAATACATCAAAACTCTTATCGCTGAAATCATCAAATATAAAATGATAAATATGTGGAAATATATAATAAAAACAGACAAGTACAATAAAATTAAGAACTATGCCATAATATAAAATTTTTTTAAATAGTTTCAAGTTTTTCTGTTTTGTCATATAAGGAAAGATCGTTCCATTGATAGGACCATAGACAGAATTCAATGCTACATAAATTTTATCAGCTAATGAGTAATATCCTACAGCAACATTACCACACACAAGTCCAAGAACAAAAGTATTTGTATTCGTAAACAAACTTACAGATAATCTAGATAAGAAATATCTTACAGAATCATAAGTTACATCACAGATTTCTTTTATTGATGTAAAATAGAATTTCATACCAAATACACGATTTATAAATACAAGACTCAAGATACCTGCAATTATAGAGCCTGTACTATAACAAATAGGTATATAAAGATAATCATCTGGTTTGCGGATTATAAAGAATAAAGGTAATATACTAATTAAACGAGTAGTAATATGCAATATCGTGTTATACTTCATACACTCCATCCCTTGAAAAAACCAAACAGGATTCATGCAATTCCCAATTACCTGTCCAAAGAAAATCACTGTAAATAATTTATGTTTCTCAAAAGTTGGTATCAAATTTATGAATCCCAATAAAATCAGGAAAGAGAAACTCCCCATCAACAAGCGAGAAATACACGCACTATTGAGAAATCTATTAACAAGTTGTCTGTCCTCCTTGTTTGCCGCAATATATCTAGTACCAGATAACCCAAATCCAAAATCAGTCAATATTATAAAATATTGAATAAATGCAAAAGAAAAATTAACCAAACCATAGTTTTCTGTTCCTAAATGATTATAAAGAAAAGGTATGGTTATCAATGGTAATATATAATTTATACCTTGAATTATCCACAATGATATAAAATTCTCGAAAAGGTGACTTTTAAAAGCTTTATAGATTTGATCCATTTATTTGTAAAAAACGTTTTAACTTCTTTTTCCAAAGTCTGTAATAATGTACGGGATAAATACTTCCACGTCCTCTCTCTCCTTTTATTGGGGTACGCCACGTTTTTCCATAGATAAATGATATTATTTCTTCTGGATTCTTTGGTACATTAAATTCTTTTCCTAAAAAAACAATTTTCTCTATACCTTGAAATAATCTTTTAGGCATAATATTTCCAGCAAGCCAATAACACCATAAATTAAAAGGGAATGGCGCTTTTGCAAAAATATACAAATCAATATATACTCCATTAAACATAAAAGAATATAAACGATGAGGAATTACACGACAAAGTTTTAACCCTTTATCATAAAATTCTGGAATAGCATTCAATAATGCCTGTTCATCACTTATATAAATGTCAACATCATAGTCGTGAGCTATAAAACTATGTTCTCTTATTGCCCCTAATAAAGTGCCATATATCAAACAAAATTCAATCTTTTTATTATCAAGCATTTCTTTTGTAAAAAACAATATGTCTCTTGCCTGTTCAAATGTAATTCTTTTTCCATCCTCTATTTTTAGATCTACATCCTCATAATAAAAAGGAATACCATTTATGTTTATTGATTTCATTTTATTATTTTCTGTACCACATTTATAAATAATACGACTTTATTCTTTAAAATTTCAATGATTCTTGTGAGTTATAAACAATTAAAAAGAACTCGTTCCATAATGTTATTAAATCAAGTTCTTTCTACATTATTTAAATAATAACAATATTTCTCCACCTCCTCTTCCACTACCTCGAACCGCTCGCAGTGAATGCCTGAGATGGCGACGCTCATACCTCCTACATCCATCACAAGGCGGCGGTCACGGTCTATGCGTATGACATATCCCTCAACACCGGCAAGAAAGCCGGAGACGAGACGCAACTTGATGTTGCCGCAGGCGTAGTAGCTGAAAGGATGGAGCAAGAAGCGGATACGCTCCGGAGATGTCTCCAACACACGCATGAACGGTTGCATGACTGAATCAGGTATGACCGCCGGCTGATGCGTGCTGCAATCGTTTACAAGATGAAATGTTGGGCATTTTATGTCAAGATAACTTTGCAAATCCGCAGGAAGACCTTGCAGGAACACGAGTCCGCTAATGGTGGGTCTCTCTATGGAACAGACACCACGGGATTGTTTCTTGTGCCGGTAGATTACGGTTTTGTGGATGAAATAACTCATTTTGTCATTGTCAAGCCTTTCCGTGAATGCGTCTACCTTGGTATGGTGAATGAAAAGATAGCACCATGAGGTCTGTTCCGTATCACTCTTTACATTGTTCGTACAGGCACAATTTTCTACCACTGAACCGAAGCTCCCCGGCTCAGAAATGTCAATACCTTTTGGAATACGAACCTTTTTATGTAATACTGTTTCCATCACAATATTTATTATAAGGTTTGTCTTCGCCAGCTTATAGTATGAGAATTAAGCATCTCCTGCGTCATCGTTCCCAAACTATTTTATGTCATTCCCTAATTGCAGCTTGCGTGAGACCTGCAACATAAGTAAGGCATTTAATGTTTTTTCCATAAAACGTCTCTCATTTTTGTCAAGACAAGCACGTTTCTGATATTTATTGCATGTTTCTATATAGGAAAACGGGCATAT
>CAZCZX010000042.1:9483-17600 GCA_964503095.1 uncultured Sangeribacter sp. | reverse complement strand
ACCGGAACGACGCCGCCGAAGATCACGCGGTCATACATAGAGTATGTGAGGTTGATTTTGTTTTCTTCCATCACCTTTTCCATGCAGAAACGGTCGCGGAGTTGGTTGGTGTCATATTCCTTCACATCATCGGGGTGGCATGCGCGTTGGATAGTGTAGGAAGTCTGAGCGGAGAGTGAGAATGCTGCGGCTATGGCAGCGAGGGAAAAAATTAGTTTTTTCATATTGTCAGTATTTTTAGAGTCTTTATGATTGGGTAGTGCTCACTTCGTTCGCACCACAATCGCCTTCTTTATCAGATATTTTCTTGGAGTTCGTCGGAGTTTTTGGCTATCATATCGCGCTGGTTGCGGGCGATGTGGACGCGGTTCCACCACATCATGCCGCAGGCAATGATGACGAGGATGCCGGCACCGATCCATTTGAGATTGACAGTGCATTGATATAGCACCCAGCAAAGGGGTGAGGAAGCGAAGTCGAGAGAACCGGCTTCAAAACCTTGTGGGATAGCAACGGCGGAATCTCCTGTGGCCATGAATACGTCGTGGGCTGCAAGGGTGAAAGCAGGAGCGATGTTGGTGACCATATATAAGCCGGCTCCGATAATTATTACACCGATGATGAAAGTCTTAAGCACATTTCCTTTTGTGAAAGGAAGCACGAGGGGAAAGAGATAGAACATGCCGGCAAGAGAAGCGAGAGGAAGGAACTGGTTGCCTGGAAGAATTACAGCAAGAAGAAGAGTGACCGGAATAAGGAGGAGAGACACTACGAGAGTAGTGGGGTGACCGATCACGAGCGCCGGAGACATACCGATGCTAAGGCCATCGGCACCCTTGAATTTGCGTGCTATAAGGCTGCGTGTAGCGTCAGAAATCGGTTTCAAGCCTTCGATGAAGAGGACTGTCACGCGTGGGATGAGTTCCATGACTGCGCCCATCTTGATACCAAGTGAGAGGATTCTGGGAATGCTATCTACGATTTCAGCCCATGAAGTGCAAGTGAGGCATCCGATGCCTACGCCCACTACTACGCCGAGGAATAGAGGCTCACCCAGAATACCGAATTTTTTCTTCATGCCTTCGGCATCAATTTCTATCTTGTTGAGACCGGGGATTTTGTCAAGACCCTTGTTGATGATCCAAGCGAAGGGAGCGAAACCGGCGCAGAAAGGCTGAGGGATGGATATGCCATCCATATCCTTATAGAAATTCTGGAATTTATATGCTGTCATGTCAGCGAGCACAAGAGTCACGATATAGCAGATGATTGCGCCGAAGAAGCCCCATGCGAGAGAATCAGATGCGAAATAGATCACTGCTCCGATGAATGCGAAGTGCCAGTAGTTCCAGAGGTCGATGTTGACTGTGCGGGTAGTCTTTGTCAGGAGCATAAGAAGGTTGACGCCAAGGCAGACCGGGATAATGAAAGCACCTACGGCAGTGTTGTATGCAACAGCAGCGGCGGCAGGCCAGCCCATGTCGAATACCTTAAGCTGAAGGCCATAGATTTCCACTACAGATTGAAGTGCAGGCCCAAGAGCGGAAGTAAGAAGAGCGGTTACGATTGAGAGTCCGATGAAGCCGACACCAACCTTAAGGCCGCTTTTAAGTGCGTCGCCGAGTTTGATTCCGATGCAGACGCCAAGGATTGTGAAGATGACAGGCATCATCACGGCGGCCCCAAGGCCGATGATATAAGCGAATACCTGTTCCATTAGATTGATAAGTTTAACATGATTATATTTTAGTTAGTTCTTTTCTATTAGGTCAGAAAAAGCCTTAAGGGGCTTTGACTTGCAAAGTTAATAAAAAGATTTGAGATTTAAGGTGTTTTTCTTTTAAAAATGACAATGGCTTTCCATTCTTTGAGGGATGGAAAGCCATTATCATTTGTGTATTGTCTTTTAGATGGAGAGGCGACGTAGAGTGTTGAGTTTTTCGCGGTTGACAGTCTTTTCTTTTGTGATTGCCTTGACGAATGGCACGTAGACTATCTCATCGTTGCGGATGCCGATCATTACGTTGCGCTGGTCGTCGAGAAGAGCATCTACTGCTGCGGCACCCATTCGGGATGCAAGGATGCGGTCGAGCGCAGTAGGACTGCCACCTCTCTGAAGGTGACCGAGTATAGACACACGCACATCATAGTTGGGATATTCCTCTTTCACACGCTGAGCAAGACCCATTGCTCCGCCAGTGATTGGGGATTCAGCCACAAGCACGATAGAAGAGTTTTTTGACTTGCGGAAACCATTCTGGATGAGTTCGGCAAGCTGGTCAACCTCAGTTGAAATTTCGGGAATGATGGCTGCTTCTGCACCTGCTGCGATGGCACCATTGAGGGCGAGGAATCCGGCATTGCGACCCATCACCTCAATAAAGAAAAGACGTTCATGACTTGTGGCAGTGTCTCGGATCTTATCGACGCATTCCATGATGGTGTTGAGTGCAGTGTCATAGCCTATAGTCCAGTCAGTTCCGTAGAGGTCATTGTCGATAGTGCCGGGAAGGCCAACGATAGGGAATTGGAACTCATTGGCGAAGATTCTGGCTCCGGTCAGAGATCCGTCGCCACCGATCACACAAAGAGAATCGATGCCACGGCGCTTAAGCACATCGTAGGCGCATTGGCGACCCTCGGGAGTCTCGAATTCCTTACAGCGGGCAGTCTTGAGTATTGTGCCGCCACGTTGTATGATATTTGATACGTTTTGTGTTGAAAACTCTTCGATTTCATCGGATATAAGGCCTTTATAACCACGATAAATACCGAAAACTTTAAAACCTGAGTAGATTCCGGCACGAGTGACGGCACGGATAGCAGCGTTCATGCCCGGGGCGTCGCCGCCGGAGGTAAGGATACCTATGCTTTTGATATTGCTCATAATTATATAATTTTGAATTAATTTAGAATTTTGAATTTAGAATTAATTGAGGTCTCCGACCTGATCCTTTTTCAGACGGCTGGGAAGCCGTCTGTTCCATGAGCTGTGCTTGCTTTGGCTTGGGCGCAGGCAGGAATGCCTGCTTTCCATGGGCTGCGCTTTGCTCTGGCCTATGGTCTTTAGTGGGCTTCGAGCCAGTTGGAGCCGAGGCCGGAGGAGGCTGTCAGGGGGACTTGGCCTGACCATGCGGATTGCATGCAGCGTTCTACAATTTCTTGGAGCTGGCCCTCTTCGCCGGGGACTACATCGAAGTTCAATTCGTCGTGGACCTGCATTATCATCTTCGACTTCATCTGCTTCTCTTGCATCTCTTGCCAGATGCGTACCATGGCAAGCTTCATCACGTCGGCGGCAGTGCCCTGCACGGGTGCGTTGATAGCGTTGCGCTCAGCATAACCTCTGACCACGGGATTCTTGCTATTGATGTCAGGGAGACGGCGTTTGCGCCCCATTCGAGTGATTGCAAATCCATGTTCACGGGCTTCTTCCACGCTGTCGCTCATATATTTATGGATAGAGGGGAACGTGGCGAAGTATCCATCTATGAGTTCTTTTGCTTCCTGACGGGGTATTTGCAAGCGAGACGCAAGGCCGAATGCCGTGATGCCGTAAAGGATTCCAAAGTTGGCGGTTTTTGCTTTGCGACGCTCATCGGCAGTGACATCTTCGAGGGGAACATGATTGATCTTAGCAGCGGTGATGGCATGTATATCCTCACCCTTGCGGAAAGCCTCAATCATAGTCTCATCGTTGGCGAAATCAGCCACGAGCCGAAGTTCTATCTGGCTATAGTCGGCAGAAAGAAAAAGATGACCGGGATCCGGGATGAAAGCACGGCGAATGTCGCGCCCCATTTCATCGCGTACGGGGATGTTCTGAAGATTGGGAGAAGAGGAGGAAAGGCGTCCGGTAGCTGTCACCGTCTGATTATAGTTGGTGTGGATCTTGCCGGTGGTCTTGTTGATTGTCTCGGGGAGTGCGTTGAGATATGTTGAGAGGAGTTTTTTGATCTGGCGATACTCTAAGATTTTTCCGATGATGGGACTTTTCCAAGCAATTTTTTCGAGGATTTCCTCCGAAGTGGAGTATTGCCCTGTCTTAGTCTTTTTCGCCTTAGGGTCGAGGTTCATCTTTCCGAATAGAATCTCACCTACCTGCGCGGGACTCCCCACATTAAATTCTTCGCCAGCAATCTCAAAGATTTCGGAGCATAAAATTTTTGAGCGCTCCTCCATCCCTTCTGCAGCGGCTGCTAAAGCAGCAGTGTCGATACGCACTCCGGTGTATTCCATATCTGCGAGCACCGGGACAAGAGGGAGCTCGATATCTGCCATCAGCGAAGTCATCTTCTCTTTTTCGAGGGCTGGCTCGAAAATCTCTTTCAATTTGAGATAAAGAGCAGCGAGTTCGGCGGCATTAGAGTTGGGGGTCACGGTATATCCGAGATATTTATCTGCAAGGATTTCCGGAGAATGTCGCATTTCCGGCTCAAGGAGATAATGAGCGATAGAGACATCATAGAAGTTGCGGATGCTCATAGGATTGGAGTCACGGTCTTGTCGATGGCGACGAGCCACCACCATATCGCGCTTTGCAGATGCGGATACCTTAAGAATATCGGAATTGGATAGCAACTCCAGAATTGTCTCTATTCCTTCAGGAAGAGAGGAATCTACAGTCCAAGATCGTCCGTCGGGGATAGAGATGCCGGTGCTTTTCCAGATGGCGTCCATGTCGTTTTCCCCATCAGCCACCATATGGATACCCACGATTTTAGAGTTTTTTACGGCTTCAGCCATTTCCTTCAGGGCAGAGACGTCTGATATTTGTGAGCATCCCTCAGCCAAAGAGCCAGGTGCGGGAGCTTCTGCTTGGGGAATTATTTCTGCTTCCTCCACGTCGAAATCGAAGAGAGAGGGGTGGGAGGAAGTGGCTTTTTTAGCTGTCTTTGCCGCACCGGCATTGAGATTGCCGGAGGGAGTAGTGGCGGATTTCTCTCCCATCAGTCTTCTGCCGACACGATCGATAAGAGACTTGAATTCGAGGTCTTTGAAAATGGCAAAAAGTTTATCCTTATCCACATCGCCGAGAGCGAGGCTGTCGGGAGTAGCATCTACAGGCACATCAGTGCGGATTGTGGCGAGATCTTTCGACAGCATGATGAGTGAGGCATTTTCTTCGATTTTCTTTTTCAAAGCACCTTTCAGTTGCGAAGACTGAGCGATTATATTTTCTGCCGATCCGAAATCAGCGATCAGTTTCTGTGCAGTTTTTTCTCCTACACCCGGGCAGCCGGGGATATTATCGATTTTATCGCCCATCAGGGCAAGGAGATCGATCACCTGGCTGGTGCGTTGGATTCCGTAACGCTCGCAGACCTCTTTTTCGCCACGGAGTTCAAAGTCTTGACCCCGATAGGCAGGCTTGTATTGGATAATGTTAGGACCCACGAGTTGGCCGAAATCCTTATCGGGAGTCATCATGAAGGTAGTGAAGCCCTCTTTTGAGGCTCGGGTGGCCATAGTGCCAATCACGTCGTCGGCCTCATAGCCCGGAGATTCGAGAATAGGGATTCCGTAGCATTTTATGATTTCCTTTATGATGGGTATGGAGCGTTTTATATCTTCCGGAGTGTCGGGGCGCTCTCCTTTGTAAGAGTCGAGCAGTTCGGATCGGAAAGTGGGACCTTGGGGGTCGAAGCAAACAGCGATATGAGTGGGTTTTTCCTTTCGAAGCACTTCCTCAAGGGTGTTGACGAATCCGAAAATAGCAGACGTGTTAAAGCCGTCAGATGTCATCCGAGGCATTTTGATGAGGGCATAGTATGCCCTGAAGATAAGGGCATAGGCATCGAGCAGGAAAAGTCTCTTTTCTTCCATATATATGGGTTTGTAAAGATTAATTAGAGCGTCAGAAGGGTAAAAAAGCACTTCTTCACTATAAAAATAACAAATAATAAGGGTAGTAGTGCTGAAAATGCAAAAATATTTTGTAATTTTGTGGTGAAAAAAAGTCCGCAGATGATTGCGGACACTTCTGATCAGAGAAATGTCGACGACAACCATAGAGAAAATACGGCATGAATTGAGTGCTGAACTTGATGCGATGAATGGCATTATCCGCACGAGCCTTTCCACCTCAAATCCTTTGATGGGTCGGGTGGTGGAGCAATATCTGCTTACAAAAGGGAAACAGATACGTCCGCTATTAGTGCTACTTAGTGCCCGACTATTTGGAGAGATCAATACTTCAACACTTCATGCAGCAGCTGCCCTTGAGATGCTTCATAATGCCACACTGATCCACGATGACGTAGTGGACAATGCTGACTATAGAAGGCGAACACCAACTCTTAATAAGGAATTTGACAATAGAATTGCAGTGTTAGTAGGGGATTTCTTTGTCAGCACTGCGTTGCAGGAGGCAATTCGGACGAAGGATATGAAAGCCGTGGTGTCGGTAGCTGAATTGGGCAAAGAATTGTCGGTAGGAGAAATAGATCAAATTTCTAATGCACGCGATCGTGCGATAGATGAGGGTCGCTATTTTGAAGTGATTAGTAAGAAGACTGCCTCTCTCTTCATGAAATGCGTGAAGATGGGCGCAGAATCAGCCGATGCCACAGATAAGGAGATTGCGACACTTGTAGAGTATGCCCGACTGCTTGGACTCTGTTTCCAGATTAAGGATGATATCTTTGACTATTATGAGGATAAGGAGGTAGGGAAACCTACCGGCAATGACCTTCGTGAGAATAAGGTCAGTTTGCCCTTGATATATGCCGTCAATTCCGACTCAGGGGAAGAAGGAGAGGCGATGCGTGCGCTTTTGGTGCGGGGCGACCTTACTGATGACGAGATACATATCCTCATCAAGTATGCAAAGGATAGAGGGGGAATAGAATATGCATATTCTGTGATGGAGAAGATGCGGGATGAGAGTGAGTCGCTTCTTGCGCAGCTTCCGGAAAATGAGTGGCGGGATCGATTTGCTGAGCTTTTTGAGTTTACAATCAGGCGGCAATCGTAGAGTGCGAAGCCCCCTAACCCTGAAGCCCCCTAACCCCCTAAAGGGGGGATAAGATTCTGGGATAAAATATACCCTGAGCTGGACGCTCAGGGCATTTTTATTAGAAGAGGCCGGCGAGGGTTAGGGGGATGTAGAGGGTGTTGGAGATTACTCCGAGTACGAAGGATACTATGATCCAGATTTCTGCATTTTGGGATGCACGACGCGCACCTTCGATATCCCCTTGATAGAATTTAGAACTTACTTTTGCCGAATAAATTATAGCTACAATTCCGGGTATTGTGCAGCAGAGAATTGTCATGATGACCGACCATACGAGATAAGTAGGTGGCATCCCTTCTTTTGAAATAGCCATGTAAGTCGGGCCTGTCGGACTTGTCTGACTTGTCGGACCTGTCTGACTTGTCGGACTCGTCGGACTCGTCTGACCTGTCTGCCCCGTCGGATTAATCGGACTCGCTGGTGCATCCTGGCCGAAAGTGTCATGCGGGGGGATTGGGGGGACATTATTGGGGACTCCGAGAGCATCCGCCCAGGCATCGTCTACGCTTTTTGGGACAGCAGGGGGAGTGAGGGTTGCCACGATTTTTATGATTGCTTCCGGGAAAGCCTGATATTCCACTTCATGCACCTTTGCCTCAAGCGATTCCGGAGTGTCGTCGGGAAGCACAGCAACTTCTTTCTGCACTATGATCGGACCTGCATCGATCTCACTTGTGACGATATGTACAGTAGCTCCGCTTTTTAAGTCGCCGGCTTCGATTACAGCCTTATGAACGTTGGCTCCATGCATTCCCTTTCCTCCATATGCCGGGAGAAGCGAAGGATGGATGTTGAGGATTCTTCCTTCATAAGCGTTTACAATGTCGTCGCTTAGGAAGCATAGGAATCCCGCAAGAGCAATCACCGAGATATCATGATCGCGGAGAATCTCCAGGATGACCTGGGGCTCTTCTTTCCATATGGATCTTGGGAAGAAGATAGTTTCCACGCCAAGATTTCTCATCTTTTCTATTACCGGAGCATTCTCTTTGTCGGTGAGACATAGGGCAACGCGTATACGATTGCCGGAGTTGAAAGCTTTTACTAAGTTGACGGCGTTGGAGCCTGTGCCGGAGGCGAATACTGCTATATTTGTCAT
>CAZCZX010000042.1:0-9383 GCA_964503095.1 uncultured Sangeribacter sp. | reverse complement strand
ATTATGAGGAGAGGGCGTGGAGGCGGGCGTATTGACCGTTGAGGGCGAGGAGTTCGGAGTGGGTGCCGGTCTCGATGATTCGTCCGTCTTTCATTACGCAAATCATGTCGGCATTGACAATAGTAGAGAGGCGGTGTGCAATCACTATCGTGGTGCGGTCTGCCATTAGTCGGTCGAGGGCTTCCTGTACGAGGCGTTCGCTTTCATTGTCGAGAGCCGAAGTGGCTTCGTCGAGAATCAAAATATCGGGATTCTTGAGAATCGACCTCGCGATGCTGATACGTTGGCGTTCTCCACCGGAAAGTCGGCATCCGCGGTCGCCGAGCATTGTGTCATACCCATCCGGAGTAGCCATTATGAAATCGTGGGCGTTTGCTATCTTAGCGGCTCTTTCCACTTCCTCTTGAGTCGCATTCTCATTTCCGAAAGCGATGTTGTTGCGGAAAGTATCGTTGAAGAGTATAGCTTCTTGGTTGACATTTCCCATAAGTCCACGAAGGTCGACCACCTTGACATCCCGTACATCACGTCCTTTCACAAGCACCTTCCCTTGGGAGACATCATAGAATCTCGGAATAAGGTCGACGAGTGTAGATTTTCCGGATCCTGACTGCCCAACGATAGCGACAGTGTGGCCGGTAGGCACTTTCAGATTGATGTGGTCGAGCACAGTTCGCTCGTCATCGTCATAGTGGAATGAGACGTCTTTGAATTCAATCGAAGGAGTGTCGGCAGAGGATTCTTGGAGTAAGGTCTCCGGATTTTCCGGATCTTTTATCGGATTGACAGCATCAAGGATTTTATCGATTCGGGCGAGAGCAGCCATACCTTTCTGGACAGCATATCCTGTCTTGGAGAGATCTTTTGCAGGATTTATGATGCTATAGAAAATTGTCATGTAAAAAATAAAGGATGTGGCATCGATTTGTGACGTGCCGGAAAGGATCAGGCTGCCACCAAACCAAAGGACTACCATCACAGCGATAGTGCCGAGAAATTCGCTCATAGGGTGGGCGAGGGCCTGACGGCGGAGCATAGCGTTGGCCGACTTTACATAACTTTGAGTCTCACTTTTGAATCGTGAGTCCATTTGCTTTTCGGCGTTGAATGCCTTTATGATGCGCAGACCGCCAAGGCTTTCCTCCAGTGTGGATAATATCTGCCCACCAATCTGCATGGTGCGAAGGCTTTGAGCTTTCAGTTTCTTTCCTACCATACCCATTACCCATCCCATGACAGGGAGGAGTATGAATACGAAGAGGGTAAGTCTCCAGCTGATGGCAATCATCGTGGCGAGATAGATGATGATGAGCAGAGGGTAGCGGAAAAGAGCGTAGAGCGATGACATGACAGAAGCCTCCACTTCATTTACATCGCCGCTCATCCTCGCCATAATATCACCCTTTCGTTCGCCGCTGAAATATCCAATCGGGAGAGAAAGGATTTTTGAATACATGGCGTTGCGGATGTCACGGACCACACCGTTGCGCATAGGGATCGTGAAATATTCACTCAGGTATCCGGTCAAGACCTTTACCAGAGTCATCACCACAAAGATGACGCCCAAAATGGCAAGAGCCTTCGATGCACCCTTCGACTCAATGATGCTTCCGGTGAAATAATAGAAATTATTAGTCAGGGTGTCCATGAAGTCGTGAGAATTCCAAGGCTTGAAATGATATGTCTTTTGCTGAAGGCCGAAAATTACCTGGAGAATGGGTATGATGAAAGCAAAAGAGAACACCGTCATTAAGCCGTTAAGGATATTAAACAATATACTTAACGAAATGGTGCCTACATAGGGACGGGCAAAACGGCGGAGAAATCTTATGAAGTCTTTCATGTGTTATTTTTTAGCAGGGATTTTGAGTTCGGCGCCAGCCCTGATTGCATCGCTCTTAAGACCGTTTGCTTTCTTTATGGCATCGACAGTGACACCATATTTTTTAGCGATGCGGCCAAGATTCTCACCGCTTTGTATCTTATGAGTGGTCGACTTCTTTGCTGTGGATTTTTGAGAAGTCTTTTTTGAGGTGCTCTTGCTGCTTGAAGAAGATTTGCTTGCACTTGCATTCGACTTTGAAGCAGGGGTTTGCTTGGGTTGAGTCTTGGGTTGAGCCTGCGTAGCAGAAGCCTGAGATGCGGCTGAACTGTCGGCAACCATAGCCACGAGTTTATCCATATCCTCTTGGGCGGCTGCCGCTATTTCAGGAGCCACATTATTGATAGTGAGCACTTGCCCAACTCTGACTGCGCTTCTGCGGAGATTGTTGGCGGTTCTGATGTCGGCAGCTTGCACGCCGTATTTTGCTGCAATTGAATTAAGAGTCTCTCCTGCAGCCACCTTATGAGAAACAGTAGTGGGCGATAGAGAAGCGGTAGGGAGATCTTGGCCTGCAGGCTGGGCAGATGCATCTGCATCCACATTTTGGGAAGCGGTGGCAGGGAGAACATTGGTGCGCTGGCGATACTTATCCGCTTGATAGCCTAAGATTTGATCGTGGCTCATGATATAAGCCTGGATTTGCTTAGACGGGAGCACGAGCATATATGGATGTTCCGGTGTGCCCGGGATCACATTCTCACGATATTGAGGATTGAGTATCTTAAGTTCGTCGATAGGGAGTCCGAGTACTGCGGATATTTGGTCGAAATGCACTCGTTCCGGGATTCCGATAGTGTCAGTGACAATAGGTTTTGTAGGAAGCACCGGGTTGATGTTATGCAGAGGATGATAAGTCATCACGTAGTTGGCGGCAATAAACATCGGGACATAGCCACGGGTCTCATCCGAGAGATAAGGGTAGATGGTCCAGAAATCAGCTTTTGTGGGATCTCCGCCGGCGCGTCGGATAGCCTTGTTGACAGCGTTCGGACCGGAATTGTAGGCAGCAATAGCAAGACTCCAATCTCCGTATGTGTCATAAAGTTGTTTTAAAAGTTCGGCGGCTGCTTTCGACGACATATAAGGGTCGCGTCGCTCATCGACAAGGCTTGAGCATTCAAGACCGAGTCCTTTGCCAGTGGCAAGCATCAGTTGCCAAAGGCCGGTTGCGCCATGTTTGCTTACGGCATTGGGGTCGAGAGCGGATTCAATGACGGGGAGATATTTGAGTTCTTGGGGAAGTCCTCTTTCTTCGAGAGCCTGCTCGAATATTGGCATGTAGTATAGTCCAAGTCCGAGGATTGCAGCCACTTGCTGTCGGCCATTTTTAGTGTAACGGTCGATATATTGGCGTACGATGGGATTGAAAGGCATCTCAATGACTGTATGCATATCGGCAAGTCTCTTCTCAATAGCAGCGTCGGAAGTCTCCACGTCTTTTTTAGAGGCATAGTTCTTGTCGGTTGCAGTGTAATTACGCATAAACCAACCTTCGAGAAGTTTTTGAGTATCTTGCTCGAAAGTTTCCGGGAATACTATAGCATCGTCAGTGATGGAGTTTTTAATGTCCAGCACATTGGGATTAGCCGCGAAAGAAGTAGTCGCGGAAAGAGTCATAAGGGCTAATGAAAGGAATATGGTTTTGCGCATAATTTTTATTTAATTCATAATGCATAATGCATAATTCATAATTATATATTGAGGGAGATAAACATTGTCAGAATGTGAATGCCCAGTTCATTCCGATGGAATATTTCCGGGTGATTGGGTCAGTTGAGAATCCCGGGCTTATGTCCATTGATAGGTCGGGGCTTATATCGAAGTGGGCAAGTTGAGCATCGACGTAGGCATCAATGATTGCTATCAGGTAGACTCCCACCATGCAAATGATGCAAAGGTCGCGGTTTCTTCGGAAATAGTTTTTCCGATTTTGCAATACGGATTTGAGCCAGTTTTTGTCGAGTGAGTCCTCATCAGTGTTGGGAGGGAAGAAATTCATATAGGATTTCTTGTTGGGGTCTCCGCTCATGAGGTCCATGTATCCGTTAGAGTAATCTTGGTATTGAGTATTGTTCCAACTCAATCCGTATCCCAAGCCCATGAATCCGGCAACGACAATTGGGAGTTTCCAGTAACGCCGGTTGTAGATTTGTCCGAGACCGGGAAAAAGAGCAGACATCCATACAGCCCTCATAGGGTCAGGGTTGAATATCTTCTTGCCGTTGAATCCATAGGGATAGTCGTCGGCCACCACAACAGTATGTCCATCCTCTTCAGTCAAGTCTGCCTCAATAGGGGTCTTCACAAGCAACTCGGCATCTACAATGGAATCGCCGGGGAGTGGGAGGGGGTCCGGATCCGACGACTGAGCGCGAACATACGTCGCACTGCACAGAGCAAAAAGCACCGTGAGTATCAGGAGTCGGAAAAGGCAGACAGACTGTTTCATTTCTTCATGTTTTCGAAAGCATTGACGAGTTGCATGAGTTGCTCGTCATTGTCAAATTTTAAAGTGATGCTACCCTTCCCGTTTTCATTTCGAGAGAATTTGACAGGAGTTGGGAAATAGTGCTGCAGGTCTTTGACGAAGAAGTCGTAGTCATGATTCTGCTGTCCCTGTTGCTTTTTAGGCTTGTCGTCAGGGAGGAACCCGTCGGCAGCATCACGTGCGATTTTCTCCACCATCCTGACAGAGAGACCATCCTTAAGGATCTGCTTGAAGATTTTGAGTTGGAGTTTCGCGTCTTCTATGGAAAGGAGAGCGCGGGCATGGCCCATATCGAGTTTTTTATCTCGTAGGGCTATCTGGATTTCAGCAGGAAGTTTCAGCAGGCGAAGATGGTTGGTGATTACACTGCGAGATTTGCCAACTCTCTCGCTCAGGCGCTCCTGAGTGAGATCATAGGTGTCGAGAAGTTTTTTGAAAGCGAGAGCCACCTCAATCGCATTGAGGTCTTCACGCTGGATATTCTCGATAAGCGCCATTTCCGTGACTTCTGAATCGGAAGCGGTGCGCACATATGCAGGGACTGTAAATAAGCCGGCACGTTGTGCAGCCCTCCAACGGCGTTCACCGGCAATTATCTGGTATCCTCCATCAGGAGCAGTGCGCAGAGAGAGGGGCTGGATAATGCCAAGTTCACGAATTGAGGCGGCAAGCTCGTCGAGTCCTTCGTCAGAGAAAGATCGGCGAGGCTGGTCGGGATTAGGAGAGATGGAGTTTATGTCAATCTCGGATATTGCGCTGCCACCATCGGTTCTCACTTCAGAGATGCCGATGAGAGAGTCGAGTCCTCGTCCGAGAGCATTGCGTCGTATAGCCATTTAATTATCAGGAATGTTGAGGTGATTTCTTTCTATTGCGTGCTGTGAGCTCCTTAGCAAGCTGCACATATGCTATCGCGCCTCGTGAATCAGGGTCGTATAGGATCACCGGCAGGCCGTGGCTTGGAGACTCCGATAGCTTGATGTTGCGAGGGATAACGGTGCTGAACACCATGTCGCCAAAGTGCCCTTTAAGTTCCTCGAAAATCTGATTGGCAAGTCTCAGACGTGCGTCATACATAGTAAGGAGGAACCCCTCGATCTCAAGCGTTGGCTTCAGTCGGCTCTTAATGATACGAATTGTATTAAGCAACTGAGAGATGCCTTCGAGGGCGAAATATTCAGACTGAACGGGGATAATCACGGAGTCAGCGGCAGTGAGAGCGTTGACGGTGATAATTCCGAGTGATGGGGAGCAGTCGATGAGTATATAGTCGTATTGGTCTTTGATCGGGGTTAGCACGCGAAGGAGAGCTTTTTCACGTTCGCGGCGGTTCATGAGCTCCACTTCCGCGCCGACGAGGTCGATTCGGGAGCAGATGACGTCGAGGCCTTCGATGTCAGACTTGACAATGCTGTCAAGGATGGGATAATCGTCGACGATGCATTCATATATAGATGCCGGGGCCTTGTTGCCGTCAAGACCAAGTCCTGAAGTCGCATTGGCCTGGGGATCGGCGTCGACGAGAAGGACCTTCTTACCTTCTACGGCAAGGCATGCACCGAGGTTGAAGGCTGTGGTGGTTTTTCCTACTCCACCTTTTTGATTTGCTATAGCTATAATCTTACCCATATTCTTCGTATATATGCTACGATTCGTCCGACTGCAAAGCGGTCGGAGCCTTATAAAATGCAAAATAAACAAAAATTACCGAGATTTCCCAATAAATTGAATGCTTTTTTACAACCATTAACATTTCCGGGGGTGTCGGGGGCGTAATGCAGAATGCAAAATGCATAATTGGGTTTGTGAGGGTCTGGGGCGCATGCGGAGCATGCTTCCTTACGTTTTGGAGGTGCGGAGCAAAAAAATGAGCCACACTATATTCAGCGTGGCTCTTCGTGTCAAACATGGTATAGGATTAGACGACTATAGTTTATTTTATATTTTTGAGAAATCTAATGGAGATTATTCGCTTATCAAAACCTTTTCACTCTTGTTAGAACCATCTGCATATTTGATAAACTTCACCAAGAGGCCTTTAGCATCATCACTGACCCTATACCCCTGAAGATTGTAGTATTCTACTCCGATGATTTCTTTTGCCACTTGATCAGAATTTATTTCTTCTGCAGATGAGTTCTCGGCAAAAGTGCGGAGTGCGGCATGGACCGCAAAATATGCTTCTTTTGGTTGGATATTGCCATCGAAGAGCAAAGGATTGTTTTCGCGCCAAGAATCAGAATCGCTTAGTCCCCAAACCACGACGGAAGGACAGTTTTCTTCCGAGAGGGCAGCCATTATGATGGCACAATAATCTTCGGCTTGACGCTTTGCGGCATCAGCGGCTTTTGGGTCAGCCTGTGTGATGTCGAGTTCTGTGATGATACATTTCAAGCCAAGTTCTTGATATCTGTGAATATTTTCCTTGAGTTTGCGAGCATTCACCTGTCCAGTGGTGAGGTGGCATTGTAGTCCTACGCCATGGATTGGAGTGCCTTTATCTACGAGACTCTTGATGAGATTGTAGTATGCCTCCGACTTGGCGTCACCCATAAATTCTACACCATAATCGTTGATATATAGGAGAGCGTCGGGGTCAACCTCGTGAGCAATACGGAATGCCTGTTCGATATATTCTTCTCCGATCACTTGCTTCCAGACAGAAGCACGGAGATTATAGCCGGAAGGATTACTCCATACGATGCTCTGATCATCATCAAGACATTCATTCACCACGTCCCACTCGCGGACACGACTTTTAAGACCTCCAGCCACGCCGACAATATGATTTTTCATTATGTCGGAGAGTTGGTCTTTGGTCCAATTATGATTGTTTTTCTTGCCGTCGCTTGAAATCCATTCAGGCACTTGTGAATGCCATACCAAAGTGTGGCCTCTCATGTCCATTCCATTCTTCTCAGTGAAATCAAGTTGCTCGCGAGGCTGTGAGAGACTGAAGTTGCCTTGACTCGGTTCGGTGGCATCAATCTTAAATGCATTCTCGGCTACCGCCAAATTAAACTCCTTTGCGATTGCTGCAGTTTTGGCATCAGCCATACTTCCCAGGTTGATATTCCATGAAGGGATTGCCACTCCAATATATTTCCCTGCCTGTGAAGCGTAGTCTCTGAGCGGTGTAGAGTCGGCATAATCATCAGTCCAATCCACCAAGAACTCGCTGTTGTCGCCGCTCTCAATCAACTTTCCATCTTCTTGAATGATTTCTCCTTGACCGGAATATTCGGTTGAAATGATTGTTGCCACAACTTGGTAGCCCTTGTCGGAAACGATTTCCTTCACTTCCCAAGAGTATGCTTTAGGATATTGCACACGGAATTTCCAATCTTCCACATCATCCATAGACTTTCCTGAAGCAGAAATAAGCGTGAAGCTGTCGCCTTCTTTGAGATTGGAGTTTTCTCCGAGTTTAATCTCAAGAATTGGCATTGCACCGGAAATGTCATATGCCTCGTCGCGAGGATTGAGCATTATATTGCCGGAGACATCGAGAAGAGTTGCATTTTCAGAATCGGTGATATTGAAAATTATTCGGGAAGTAGGATGGAGTTTGACATCGCACGCATTTCCATTGATATAATCAGCCACAGTCAAAACATTGCCTTTGCTGTCGCCCGGCTCCAGATATCCATAGATGTCAGCCATGCCGGATATGTTGCCCGATCCACCTACGCAGCCACCATAGTAGACCATCACTCCGACTGCGTTCTCTCCGATGCCAATTGCGCCAGGAAGTTTGTTGCCTTGTGCTTCTTTTGCATCATTGCTGATGAGAAGTTTGCCTCCCACTACAGTCGCTATGCCGGTGATGCGGTTGTTGTTGCCTGTAATGGAATATGTGCCGGAGCCTTCTTTTACGATACCTACCATCGAAGTGCCCAAAGCAGTGATGTCACCGGCAAGTTCGGAGTCAGATCCGTCTATACCGACAAGGTAATATACTCCTTTAGTCTTGTTGTTTTTGTAATAGCCAAGCAGTTGGCTTCCCGGTTCCATTTTGAGGGAACCGAAACGATGAGCACGTGCGTTATTGCCATCTTCTCCGGCAATTGTAGCCCCATTATGAAGCACAACCTTGTTTTTTGCGAGAATCTCGGTGTATCGTCCTTCTTTAATAGAATTCTTTATATTTCCGGAGTCAAATTTCACACCTCCGTGTGCCATGATCTTTCCGTAGAATCCGGCTTTGACCGATTCGTTTACTTCCGGCCACGGATAAATATGCACATCTCCATTGAATCCGCTCCAATCAGGGAGCTGGCCGGAGTTATTGCCGATATATGAACGTTCGCCACCGGAATGAATGTTGAGAGTGCCTGAGCCCTTGATGGGAGAGAGCCAATATGTGTATCGTGAAGTATATACATTGAGTTCTGTTCCGTCAGGAATCATTATTCCATCGTTGTATACCGTGTATTTGGAAGAAGTGCTTGCAGGATCGCTAAAGTTCAGTATTCCATTTTCATAGATATTGAAATCCGGGCCTATGATACGCACATCGTCGATATAATAATCTGAATTGTCAGAATTAAAACCTATTCGAAGGAGATTGGAAGTATTTTCCGCTGATACTTTTGAAGGAGTATAAGTCCAGGTTTTCCAGGTAGATACGGCTCCATAACTTGGAAAACTTTCCTCATGAAGTTTATCTTCACCTAAAAATATCTGGAAATTCTTCCATTCTCCACAAGGGTCATTCTGATGGCGACATATCTTTATGGATAGGGTCTCAATGCGGTCGGAGAAATTAGTTCCTGCAAATTCTATGGGGAGTTGGAATTCTACATGATCGTTCCAGCTGTGGTTGGTGATGTGCAGCACCTTATTTCCCTCGTTCTTTGGGTCAGCCTCCACTATAGCGGTAGTGGAAGAGGAATCTCCGAAGTTATTCCATATCTTAAAGGATTGTCCAATTTCACAGTCTTCGAAGTCGCATACAAGGTAATCGGTTGCGAACATGGAGGAAGCCGCAAATGACAGCATCGGAACAAT
>CAZCZX010000041.1:0-17833 GCA_964503095.1 uncultured Sangeribacter sp. | reverse complement strand
TAGACCTCGGCATCCTCCTCGTCAGCCTCGCCCTCCTCGTAATCGGCTCCGAAATCAAATAATTAATTATAAATTATTGTTTGGCAAGGAATGCTTTGCAAATTTTGGATATGTTGGAAAGTTTTATTATATTTGCACAAAGTTTTCGTTATAACGAAAACTTTGTGCACTTTTAATAAAAGTTTTTGACATGAATGAAACATTGGAGATAATAAAAAGGCCTATATATTTGGATAGACTCATACCTTATGTTGGAAAGAATTTGATTAAGGTTCTTACGGGTCAGCGTCGAGTTGGGAAAAGCTATATTCTCAAGAGTATTGCGCAATATATTAAGGAAAGGGATGCAGAAGCTAATATAATTAATATAGATTTGGAGGATTTTACATTCTCACACGTTACAGATGCAAAATCACTTCATGACGAAATTACAAGCCGCATAAAAGAAGAACGGAAGAATTATATTTTCATAGATGAAGTGCAGGAGGTTGAGGATTTTGACAAGGTGATACGTTCACTCAATCTTAATCCATCCAACGATATTTACATAACCGGAAGCAACTCCAAGATGTTATCATCGGAAATGGCATCGAAACTTGCTGGACGCCGAATTGAGATGCAAGTGCATCCACTTTCCTATCGGGAATTCCTTGAATTCCATAAAATGGAGGATTCCGATGCCGCCATGACTGATTATCTCCGTTTTGGCGGCCTCCCATATCTCGTCAACTTACCTCAGCGAAATACCTGGAGCGAGTATATTTCAGGCATTACGGATGCGGTAGTATATCGAGACATAGTAAGCCGACACTCACTTCGCAACAATGATTTTCTTCAGCGATTACTGCTATTTTTAGCTGATAATATCGGTCAGATATTCACTGCCAAGAAGATTGCTGACTACCTGAAATCCCAACGCATCTCATCCACTGTAGGAAGTGTATTGACTTATGTAGGATATGTGGAAGAAGCATTTATCGCAAATCGGTCACGAAGATGGGATATCGAAGGGAAACGCTTCTTTGAAATAGGCGAGAAATTCTTCTTCGAAGATCTTGGAATCCGAAACTCAATCGTGGGGTTCCGACCTCACGACATATCGGGGCTTATGGAAAATGCGGTATACAATCATCTAAAAATACAAGGGTATAACGTAAAGACCGGGGTGTTGAGCGGAGGAAAAGAGATCGACTTCGTGGCAGAAAAAGATGGAGAAAGAAAGTATCTACAAGTGGCAATGACAGTATCAGACAAGACTACAGCAGAGAGAGAATACGGCAACCTTACAACTATCCCGGACAATTATGAAAAGACAGTTGTGACCTACCGGGACAGTTTCCCCAACACCTTCAAAGGAATCCGGACCTTGCCTTTGAGAGAATTCCTTATGGATTAACTCAAAAGATCCTTACACTTTTTGTGGGGCAGTGCAAAGAGTCGGGACCTAAGGATTGAAAAGTAGGATTTTTATAGGTGATTTTGGATTGAAAAGCAGGATTTTTATAGGTTGTCTTGGGTTGAAAAGCAGGTATTAGACTTGCATAATTGGATTGAAAAGTGTATATTTGCAATCTAAAACTTATAAATACAACAAGATATGTTATACCGCAAGATTGAAAGTACTATCTATCAACATCTTTCTGGCGACTCCGATAAAGTATTAGTGGTGAGTGGGGCAAGACAAATTGGAAAATCTTTCATCATACGCCATGTTGGCACTAAGTTGTATAAGAACTTTGTTGAAATAAACTTGATTAATGACTTTGACGGTCCTAAAGTTTTTGCAGACCTAAAGACTACTGACGATTTTTATTTTGCACTCGGGATAGTGGCAGGAGAAAATCTTGGGGATGCATCAGACACACTTATATTCTTAGATGAGATCCAAATATATCCTCATCTGTTGACAATGCTGAAATTTCTAAGAGAAGAACGTAGATATCGATACGTAGCAAGCGGGTCATTGCTTGGCGTGACACTGAAGAGGACCACGTCAATTCCAATTGGAAGCATCAGCATCTTAAAAATGTATCCTCTGGATTTTGAAGAATTCCTTATAGCCAATGGGGTTGGGAGGGACTCAATAAAAAACATGCGACAACATTTTGAAGCAAGAGAAAGTCTTAGCGAGGGCATACATGATAAGATCATCTCGCTCTTCAAGAGGTACCTGCTCGTAGGAGGAATGCCGGAGGCGGTAAATGCTTACCTTGCCACCAGAAACATTGTCAGGGTTAGAGCCATACAAAGAGAGATCCACGAGCTGTATGTGCTGGATGCGTCTCAATATGATGAGCAACATAAGCTTAAGATCCAACGCATTTATGAACTTGTTCCCTCGAACATGGAAAATAAAAAGAAGCGGGTGGTATATAAAGACATTGAAAATACAAAGGGGAAGCAAGCAAGGGATTATGAGGAGGAAATAGAGTATTTGATAAGTTCTGGAATAACTCTTGAGGTGAAGGCTGTATCAAATCCTAAGTTTCCTCTGACAGAATCAGAACATAAGAACTTGCTGAAACTTTACTTGAATGATGTAGGACTGCTTACTGCGGCGCTCTATCGGACTAACGTGACAGCGGTGCTCAACGACGAAGCAAGTGTAAATCTTGGATCTGTGTATGAGTGTGTAGTGGCTACAGAATTGGCAGCTCACGACAACAGCCTGTTTTATTATGACAACCGCAACCATGGTGAGGTAGATTATCTAATTGATGACTATACCTCGCTATCAGTTATGCCGTTGGAAGTGAAATCCGGTAAAGATTATAAGCGTCATAGTGCTATATCGCGTTTTGTCTCCACCCCCGACTATCATATCAACTATGGTTACGTCCTTTCCAATAGCCGCGAAGTAGAGGTCGAGGGCAAAATAATCTACATTCCCATATACTACTGTATGTTCCTTCAGGGCACCCTCGCCGAAGATGAGATACTCATCTGAATCCTCCCTAACACCTTCAAAGGAATCCGGACCTTGCCTTTGAGAGAATTCCTAAAGACCTAATACATAAAATTTGATGTCTATAAGCCATTTATATTGAGACCAGTTCAATTGCGCATACAGTGTGTGCGCAATTGGGGTATCTAAAAACAGATCTCTCTTTCGCGCGATAAGGGATACCCATATTTTATTCGTTGTATCTTTGCAACATTCCCAAGAATATCAAATACAACGAATATGGCATCAATCAAAGTAAAATTCCGCCCTTCCATCCCCCCCCTCAAGGGGAAACGCCCACCAAGTCAAAGAATGGATGGGGTTGAGTCTCCCAGTATGCTCTGCCCGAAGGGCTTCTTTCCAAAGAATTCCTTTAATATCTTATCATCTTCATCAAGACAATCAAGAATATCCAACCCTCCCTCAATTTCGTCCTCACAAAAAGTAATCTCATCCTGATGCTCCATAAGATACTCCATCCCACCATCCGTCACAGGAGCATTATAGACAGTATCAAGTTGACTCTCCATACTCACCAAATGCTCCTCAACCTCCCTCCTTATCTCTTTATTTGACATATTTATGAATAAGAAATCTTACCATATTTTTGATCTTATTATAGATAAGTTGTTTATCCTTACCTAAGAACATTATTTATGGTTTATATTAAGTTTACTTCAATGGGTAGATGATCACTAAGTGAAAGCCACTGCCACCGAGCGTGAATAGTCATACTCTTAATATGTTTGGGATTTGAAAAGCAGTGGTCGATATGAAACGGCTTATCCAGATGTCTATACATATAAAACGTAGGAACGCGTTCTTTCCCTTGCTCTTCTCCAGTCAAATGATGATAAATATCTTCTATCCCGATTTGATGGAGTTCTTCAACTACTATGGAATGTGTTTTTCCGGTACGCTGATTGTCCTTATCAAATATTACGTTGCTATTTAAGTCTCCGATTAAAATAATATTGTCAGTAAGATGGGCCTTGGAAGCACGTACAAAATCACAAAATTCTTGAATGTATGGATCACAGGCCCATGAACCGACAAGTGTAAAACTGTCATTGATCCTAACAGGCAAGAAATAACGATAGTCTTGAGTATGCCAATTCTGAAGTTCAAGTTTTACCTCCGGATTCGGAGAGAATAACATCAATCCTTTGAAAGATATACCTCCTGTCCAGAAACCATTCTTTACGAAATCTCTATACTCCGAATCAATGCACGTCTCAGGGTTTTCACATTCCTGAATGACGTAAACATCAGCATTCAGTTTTGCGACCTCTTTATATTTTTCGCGAAACTTACAGTTCGCATTCCAAGATACTATCTTCATTTTGCCTTTGACCAATAATCATGTGTTTTGTTTAGTTCCTCCATTCCGAATACCAGTTGTTGCTCAGCAGAACTGAATTTGCGTTTGTAAAGAATTTCAGCAAGATCAAAGAAACCTTGACCTTGCTTATAGTCTCCGGCATGTATAGCTACACTTGACAACATTGGTCGCCCTTCAGCAACTTCATTCCAAGAAATTTCACCAAGCAAGTGACCCAGCTTACCACGGTCATGTGGCACTGTCATATCAAGCCGAACCTCAGCCTTACGGAGAAGGTCTGTATATTTGATAGTTCCTTTGCTCCGAGCGACCTTGATGAGTCTCTCACGAATTCGATTGTGTTCGGGAGTCATTGGACAAAGATCTAACTCACTCTTCATGAAAATTAAATCATTATTATAACAAATTTAGTTACGAATATTAAATATTTAGATTCAATTGTATTTAATTTTGTCTCCAGTGAGTGTTATTGTAGATCCGTTCATGTAAGTGATGAAAATTTTTGTAATTCTCATCTTTGAGGCATCTCCACTCGGCCAGCAACCGGTACGATCAAAATTCCAACTTGCAGACTCCAATTCTTCAACCGGTCCTGTTCCCTGAACTGATCCGCTACCTCTTACATCTCCCACATCATTATAAACTGAAAAGAAAAACTTGATATATTTTATAGTCTTTTTATTTGTATTGCAATAAGAGACTTTGAAAGATACTGGACCATATTCATTATCCCATTCCCATGATTCTACATACCCATTTGGCGCCCTTTTAACCAATTCCGCTATGTATTTTTCTGCAGATAAATAATTTGCCATATTTATAAAATTAATTGCAGACTTTGTTTCTAATTTTAATGAGTCTCCCCATACTCTAAGATGTCTACTTATGTCGGGATCTTGTGTTAACTTATCGTTCAATACTAAGGCATGAAACTTTGTAAACATAATATCAAAAGTAAGTGTAGTGTAATCTGCATATACAAGGGTGTCTTTAGTTAATCCCACAAGTATTATATCCGAACCAGTTATTCTATGATCACACCCACCTACTACACATTTTAATAATGACCGTTCATCTGAATAATTTAAATTTTGTTTCAAAGATGATAGATTTAATTCATTAAAATTATGAGTCTCTCGGTATTTTTTATCCTGCTCCGCAGATTGTATTGAATCTCGTCTCCGCGCCTCTCTTCTTGCAGCTTCTTCAGCTTTCAATTTTTCAATGCGTCTAACTTCCGCAACAGAATCTTCGATTTCTCTATCTCTCAATTCATTTAGTTTCTGGAATTTATTAGCTAATTTATCAGCTTCTATATCAAATAGATTGTTCCATTCATTCACTTTAAGGTTTATGAGACCTTTCTCCCCTTTGTATCCAGAATATGTTTTCTTATCAAGAGTCATTTCTATGATCGAAGTCTCAGTCAAGGCGTATATTGTTCTATCCTTATTATTCTTTCCCAATAAACTAGCTGAATATAAATCAGAAAAGTTTTCTATTTTTTGTGGAGGACGTTTTACCCAGAATCCTCTTGCATCTTTAGAGTAGCTTATTAATGATGTAACTGATTCTATATTCGCGTTCTGACGTAAGGTTAATGTAGTTTGAGAATAGGCCGAAAACGTCATTAAAAGGATGATAAACATACAAAACCTCATCATCTTTTTGGGCACTTGGATATAAACAGAATTTTTCATAACTGTTATTATTCATTACTTTATTTGTGACTTGATACCCACCATACAAATGAATTTGGTGGTTTGTGCATAGTGGATTGACTGCAAGATAAAGAAAAGGCTAAACTTGAATTTGAGAAGAAATTATCAGATAATACAAGTCTATAAGTTATTAAAGTTATAGACTTGCATTTTTTTACCAAATAATTTCTAATTTAGGCTTCATTAATTTCAACTAATTCTTTTTTATCGAAAACTTTCTCAGACCTTCTTTTAGCAGGCACATTACCCTCCGACAACGTTGGGGTAAGACCAACAACTAAAAAACCAAAACCTGAGAGGATAAAGATGTATTTGAATCCTTTTTGAATTATTTGATTTCCTTTATACACATTAGATCCAGTATCAGCAGCGGCATTTTGGATACCAGTGTATGCATCTCCTCCGTATGTCGAAGATGAGACATATTCTCCAATTCTCATATCGTCTACTTTGTTTGCAAAAACAAACGAAACAATCGCGATGACGATAAAACCAAAAGAACGAATTAATTTTAGTGCTTTCATCTTTTTAATTATTAATATTCATATTTGAAAAATTACCTTTTAAAGCCTCGGATATCACATTGCGAGCATTCCGATAATCTTGATCATCCATATCCTCTCTGAAGAACACGGTTTTCATCTTTGGATCCAATATATAACGGTAATCTCCTATTGTATTCTGACCTCCTTTGGTTTTGCACCTGAACCTATGTCTGACTTCCCAACCAATAACTCTATTTTCTTCGAGAGCTTTTATAGAATCTTCTAAATTAACACCCAATGTCTTAACAATAGCATAAGATGCAAGAGCTTCTGCATATTTATCCTTCGCCTCGTCTCGATATTTATAGTATTGTTTATCTGAATAGGATGAAGAATAATATGTAGGAGGTCCCCAAATATCCATTCGATCACTCGCATCCTTAGCTTCCTCCGCAGCTTTAGAGCCTTGCTCCATGCTGTAGGCTATGGCTAATGCAAGTTGAAAGCAACTTGAATCATTATAAACTGTTAGTTTGGCTTCATTTACTGTAGTTTCTATAGGTTCATAACTTTGAAAGTCATATAAAGTTTTCGATAACTCATTCTTGATAAGTTCTGCCGCCTTTTCTTCTTTTGATTGACAAGAAGATAATGCCAGAGCAATAACTAAAAACAATAAAATAGATAGCGAGTATTTCATAATTCTTTTAGATTTTGTCACAAAGGTATAAAAGTTATATGACCTATGCAAAAAATTGTCAAAGAAAATCTTGATAGGATATAAATATGGGCAGATGGTGCTCTTCAGATATTATGTTTTCCTATTTTGAAAATGCAATTTCGCGATAAGGAACTTCTTGCTCTTCGAACATTCTTTTTAATTCATTTATTCCTTTTTTGTCAAACATCCAACCTGATCCTAAGGAGAAATCATTATTAAGATAGTCTTCCATGGATAATTTTTCAAATTTTGGCGAAAATGCCGTATTTTTATTTCCAGGAATAAAATAGTTTATTCCATCGGAAAAAATAAGGAAGGAATACTCTCTTCCAATTTTTTTTAAATTCATAATGAGTAATTATTTATAATGGGAAAATGTTAGTTAGCTTTGCGAGTTCAACGAACTTTTATAAGTTGATTTATTAGTCAAGTACTTCTTCTATGTCTGTTACTGATATCATTGTAGCATAAACATACATAGCAACTACGATGTGAATTGCCGCAGGCAATTCAGCCTCTGGCAAGACTGGAGCCGAATGGGAGTCGTTGTTGCGCCATTCGTAGAGCATGCCATAATAGCTTTTGAAGAGGGAATAACTATCATCAGGAGTCCTATAAAGCCGCTGCAACGAAGGGAATTGCCGAACTATCTCCACAAACCCGCTTCTTGGATTATCACTTGCGAATTCATGACCTTCTCTCAAATAATATAGTTTCCTCAAAAAAGCCTCATATTGTGTGACGAGAGTTCGGAAGCGATCTCTGTTATCCTCATCTCGAGACATTTCTGCACGATAGATGAAATTGAGAGTTCGGCGTATGGAATTATTCAGTCCATCAAGATTGTCTGTGGTTTGTGCATTGAGTACTTTGAAAAAGACTGTCAAGACCTCATCCAAGTCTCGATAATACACTCCACAAAGTTTAGAGAAATCATTCTGAAGATTCTCTTTCATCTTTGCTAAGAGATCTACTTCGTCAATCGGTGGATTGACTCGACTCATCACTTTATCATAAATATAATCATATATTTTACCTTGTACATTGTCTTGATTCATCCAGAAGCGAGTTGTCAATTCGTTGGATGCCACATTAATACTGGTAAAGGCCCCTCGGATGGCTTGTTCAATTGATTGACGAGCAACTTCGCTATCGCTATTCAGACTATCATCGATAACAGTGTCATTGCCAATGACAGCATCAATTACCCTATCGAATTGGAGTCGTGCCACACCCTCGTCTTTAAACTCTGTTTTGCCCCAAATTGCATTGAAATCGTCAACTATCTGACTTAATTTCTGCATATCAGGAGGGAGGATTCCAATTTGTGTAGCTGATGTTGGTATGGGATCTATTTCAACATTGGCATCGGCAAGGATAATATCTGTTGTTCCTTGATTCTGTGACCTGTAGTTTTGATAGCTGACGGCTTCAATGAGACCTTCTGTAAGGTCTTCCGTTTTAAGGACTGGAAGCTTATTGACAAGAAATCGATAGAAAGTAGCTCGTTTCTGCCACTCTACGCTTGCCTCCGGAAGGATTGTGACGAGGAACTCAAAAGTGCGCACAAATTTCTTCATTGCACTCTTGATTGTGATTTTGGTATCCCCGCTTTCAATGGCTATGAACCGTTCTTTGGCCTTGTCTAAAATAGGATCGAGCTTGTCACGGTCTTCTCCTGACCAAAAGAGTCTGTTGAAATCAAGCAATTCCATGTAGGTATATAAATGGGCGTTTTCAATCGTCTCAATGAGGTCGTTGAGTTTATTTTGGTCTGATTCCCCTGAAAGGATGGTTGTGCGATAATATCTCTCAAAATCTGCTTTGACATCATCGACATTATTTACAAAATCCAGAATCATTGTTCTTTTTCCTGGTTTTGCACGATTAAGTCGAGATAGAGTCTGAACGGTCTTCACATCTTTGAGTGGTTTGTCGACATACATTGCACAGAGCAACGGCTCGTCATAGCCAGTCTGGAATTTATCCGCGACTATAAGGAATCGATAATCCCCTTTGCGAAATTCTTTCTCTATCTTAGCTGATGGGAAACCATTCAATGTGGCTTCGTTGACTGTCACCCCGTCAATCATCTTATCCCCGGAGAATGCAATCATAGCTTTATAAGGAGAATGATTTTCCCTAAGCAAACGACTTATCTCTTTGTAGTAATCTATTGCGCGCTCTATCCCTGTAGTTACTATCATACATCTGGCTTGTCCCTTCAGCAATCTTGCAACTTTTTCATGGAAATGACCTATGATGATTTCTGCTTTCTTTCCAACTGTCTCTGGTTGCGATTCAACCCAGTAACGAAGTTTTTTCTGTGATTGTTTCTTCTCGAACTCTGGATCATCCGCAGCTTCTTTCTTGATTTTATAGAAACTCTGATACGTAGTATAGTTGCGAAGCACATCAAGAATAAAACCCTCCTGAATAGCTTGCTTCATCGAATAGTTATGGTAAGGGCGATGCTTGATATTTCCTTCGGCATCTGTGTATGGCACACCGAAAGCTTCAAGTGTCTTATTCTTTGGAGTGGCAGTAAAAGCATAGAAATTGGAATTTGGAGCAAGTTTCTTACCTTCTACCACTTGCTTAAGAAACTCATTCAGACCATCTTCATTGTCCTCTATTTCGGCAGCCTTACACCCCAATCCTGACAGAACTCTGTTAAGATCAGTTGCCATTGAACCCGATTGGCTACTGTGAGCCTCATCAATGATAATGGCGAATTTCTTATTCTTTAGTTCAGTCCCAAGAGTTTGCATTATTACCGGAAACTTATGGACGGTGCTTATTATGATTCGTTTTCCAGCTGTCAATTCATCTTTCAGAGTCTTACTTCTGTCAGCCCAGCCAACGATGCTAGCATTGTCTACGAATGCGAGAATATTATTCCTTATCTGCTTGTCAAGATTCACTCTGTCAGTAATCACCAGTACGGAATCAAACAGATTGTCAATGCCGTTTGGCATTTTAAGACTGCTCAAAGCGAAAGCAAGCCATGTGATAGAGTTGCTCTTTCCAGATCCGGCTGAATGCTGGATAAGAAACTTTTTACCTACTATACCGTCAGCGGAATCTGCGACCAATCGTTGCACCGCATCAAGCTGATGATAACGGGGCCAGATACATTTCTCAGTGGTTTTGCCAGTGTCTTCATCGGTTTCTGTCACTACCTGTGCAAACTCTTCTATTATACGGCTCAATTGATGTTTAGTAAGGACATCATGCCACAAATAATCAGTTTTTAGTCCGTCTGGATTCATTGGATTCCCGGCTCCATCCTCAGCTCCGAGAGGATCGGCCGGATCTTTAAGACCTTTGTTGAACGGTAGAAACCAAGATTCAGGTCCCCGCAATTCGCTGCACATCATCACTTCTTCATCATCTACTGCGAAATGGACAGCACATCGTTTCGGCGCAAACAGCAGTTCCTTAGGGTCGCGATCATGTTGATATTGAAAGACTGCACTCTCTACATTCTGTTTGGTCAGATTGTTTTTCAATTCCATCGTTATCACTGGCAAACCGTTGATGCCAAGCATGACATCAACTGACTCCCTTGGTGTCTTGTTGCTGAAATGAAGCTGACGAGTGACGCAGAATCTGTTTTCTGCATACAGACGCTTAGCTTCCTCATTTGCTTTGTCAGGAAGTGGATAATAAAGGAAAAATGTGTGAGTATTATGCTGTATCCCCTTATTGAGCACATTTAGAACTCCATTCTTGGATATGCGGTCACGCACTCTTTCGAAGAATGCCTTGCGTTTTACCGGAGTGGTGAAAATACCGCTCTTCTCTACAGTCTTCGGTTGTGTGGCACAAAGGAACGCTTCCAGACGGGAGGTGTCTAATCCTAATGCCGGATTATAGTCGTCTGAACGGCCTTCCTCGTAACCGTTTGTGTCACGAAGATAACTTAAGATGATAGTTTCCAAACCTTTTTCAGTAATATCAGTGCTCATTATGCATGAATTTTTAATTTACAATGCAAAGATAACTTTGACTTGTGCACTCATTGTGCAGAAGTTGTTATTTTATAATCTCGGACATCAATTTGTCCGGTAACAGCATCAGAAATTAATCGTTGCTTATATTCCTTAAGTTTCTCAATTTCAGCTTTTAAATCTGCAATTAAACCATCTATTTTCTGTGTCTTGGCATTGATGTAGTCTACTATGTCTTGCTGCTCTCCTTTGGGAGGAACAGGAACCTTTATATCCCTTATACCAGTGAAGTTTAATCCTTGCCGTATACCAGACCCCATTGTATAAAAGAATTTATGAATATCAGAAGTATGCAAAAATAAATAAGCAAATTCTGGTATAATATTGTCTCTAACTTCAAGTGATAGATATGCGCCAGTTACTATACCTTCCTCTCTAGCGAGACCAACGCGAAGACTTTTCTGGTCGTTTTGGAGATCCGTTAAACGGAGTACAATGTTTCCCGGCTCTACGATTTGATATCCGTCAAATGAAGCAGGAAGGAGGCCATCGGTTCTATTAATATCTTTGCGGATAATTTTACCATAGCTTAATGACAAAAGATTTTGATGATGAACGTTTTTATTTGAAATGTAATGTTCTCTTGCCACCTGAGATAACTTTAATTCTTTCCAATGGAGTGGAATTTGTCCAAGCCAAGGAATTCCTGAATCGCACATTGGAGCATTTGGATTGAGACCTCGAGTAATAGCGGCTGCTATCTCCGCTTGTTTTAGCTCTTCAAGCGCAATAAGTTCTTTCTCTCGCTCTGAAACATAAATGTCAATTTTGGATATCTTATTATCCAAAAAAACTACTATTGCCTCTTGCTCCTCTATGGGTGGTATGGGAATGAGAATATTTTTCATCTCGCAATAGCGTGTAGTCCATAAATCGGACACTATGCCTCTACCATTTCGATAAAATTCTTCTATATAATTATTGCTTCTAAAAAGCAGATGAACATATTCTCTATTCAAATCTATTATTTTCAATACAATATTGATGAGAGATACAGAACCGTCCTGCGGAGACACGCCGCATGAGCCTTTGCGATCGGAACGAGAATTTACAACAAAATCTCCTTCCCGAACTAATTTACGATTGTCTCCATTATCGGTCTTTACAGCATCATCTAATTGAGGTACAACACCTATCTTAGCCACTGAAAGTGCTGGATAGTCTTTGTCGGATACCTTCTCTCGGCGCTCACGAAAGTGACCATTTATCTTTTCAACACTCCAAAGAGACGGGAGTTTGCCTAGCCATAGGATATTTGAATCTTTATATTCTTCGTATCTTTTCATCAGTCAGCAAGTATTTCATCAAGGATTCCTTCGCAACGGCTATCTATCTCACGGATTTCGGCACGGATTTTATCCAAAGGACGGAGTTGAACAGGACGGTAGAAATATTTTGTGAACGAAAGTTCATATCCAATCACTGTCTTATCCTCATCTAACCAAGCGTCCGGACTATATGGAAGCACCTCCTTCTCCATAAAGCTTTCAATACCCCCTGGGTATAATAACGGCACCTGTTCACTGTCACGCAAATTTGTGTCCGGCTCAAGCGGAGAATCGGGGTCTGTAGCTATAATATGAGCTTCCGACATAGTAGGGTCAACTATGCCAAATGTGGAGCGGATAAGCTTTTGTTTTGTCTTGGCAATCTTGATTTTATTATTCTTCAGAGCCGTGAAGAGTTCAAGATCACTGACAGGTTTTTCGCCGAACATCACATGATAAACTTCAGCGATATAGCGCAGCATTTCTCGGTCATCAACATTTTTGATCTTTGCGGCTTCTTCTTCAGTGAATGTCAAATTTTCATAACGTAGACGAAGCGGTCTTTCGACGATAATTTGCCAATAACCGAATTCCTCATTAGGAAAAACTTTACTAATCTCGAAGTTTTCAGGACTGTTAAATTCTGAAAGTAGTCTAAGTATCTCATTTCTTTGATCGATGTCAACCTCACAGTTTTTATTACCAAGATTCTTGCGAAGAGGACGAGAGATCTTTGTGGCATCAATAAGCTGGACCTTTCCGCGTCTCCGTGCTTCCTTTCGGTTAGTGACAACCCAAATGAAAGTTCCGATACCAGTATTATAAAATGAGTTTTCTGGCATAGCGACTATTGCCTCCAACAAGTCGTTCTCAATTATATATCGACGCAAGTTGCTCTCCCCTCCTCCTGCACTTCCAGTAAATAGAGAGGATCCATTATGCACTTCCACAATGCGTGTACCCAACTCAGTACTCTCCTTCATGCGACTGATATTATTTGCGAGGAAAAGCATCTGTGGGTCACCAATCCCCGGTATAAAATCCCACATCACATCGTTGATGGTGGGTTTGAATCGCCTATCGACTATATCTTTCTTCTGATTTTCCTTGAGATTCCAGTTTTCGAGATCCCGTTTCCACGGTGTACCAAAAGGAGGATTGGATATACAGAAATCAAAAAGTTTATCCTTGTGACCATCTTGTGAAATAGTCGAACCGAAAGCAATCATATTTCGTGTTTCCCCATTGTGGGTGTAATCAAAATGTTCTATATGTTCGGATAGCATTAGATCGGCTTTGCATGTGGCAAATGTGTCAGGTTGAATTTCCTGACCATAAAGATTTGTCTTAACTCGTTTGCCAAGACTCTTTCCTATTTCTTCTATTTTGTCCGCCACAATAGATAGAATTCCTCCTGTCCCGCAAGCCCCGTCGTAGATTTCGTATGTTTTATTCTGTAGTTTGTCGGCAATAGGTTGTATAGCAAGGTCAGCAAGCAGTTTTACGTAATCCCTTGGTGTGAAGTGCTCTCCAGCTTCAGTGACATTGTTTTCCTCATTAAACTTCCGTAGAAGCTGCTCAAACAGTGTGCCCATCGCATGGTTGTCGAGAGCTGGAAGAATTTCATTCCCTTCATCATCAAACACCGGAGTAATCCCAAGATTAATGCGTTCGTCTGTAAATTTCTCAATAATTGCACCAAGTCGATTAGTCTCATGAAGTTTTTCAGCATGATGTCGCAAATCGAACTTGTTGATTATGTCCTGCACATCGGAACTGAAGCCGTCAAGATATGCAATGAAATTTTGTAGCAAACGTTGACTGTTATTCTCTCCCCTGAGAGATCTCATTGTATATGGTGACACATTATAATAAGGCAATCCAGCTACAGCCATCAGCAATTGTTTCTTTGTGATTTCAGGATAATTTTGCTGATCCAACATGGACTTTTGTCTGATTACATCATTTTTTGTGCGTTCCAGAAGGATATCAAGTCGTCGAAGTACAAGCATAGGCATGATGATTTCCTTGTATTTACCTTTTTCAAAAGCTTGTACAAGTACATCATTGGCTATGCTCCATAGGAAATTTAAAAGCTGATTATATTGAGATTGTTCCATTTCTAAAAGGTTGACTATATTTTTTAGACATTTAATTGGAATAAATATCTGCCATTGAATTGGCGATTGATGCAAATTTTTCTCTAAACCATGAAGGCGATATGACTTCAACTTGATTTCCAAAGGAAAGAATCAATGCTTCCAACTCTTTATTAGGTATTACCTTTATTTCCACTATATGGTTTGCTGGATCTGGGAATTTTGATGTGCCATGAAGGGGTTTTGAAACTACATATGGATATCTCTCCGGAGCAAATTTTAAGACTATTGTCTCTATTGGAGCATTAATTATTGTTACGCCAATCACATCTTCAAAATACTCTTCAAAGTTAATATCTGATTCAATGTAAGGAATGCTTATATTTTGTATATTTGTAATTCTATCGAGTGGCACATTTGTTATTATCTTTCTTTCGTCATTGAGCCCTAATAGAAACCATCGGTTGTTGTATTGTTTTATATAATAAGGATGTAAGTCCCACTCACGATAATTTCCGTCAAATTTTTGATAGGCGATTCTCAATGGTTGCTTGTTTATTATGGCATTAAACAAGCCCGATAGATGCCTGGTTGCTGTGTAGTCAAGATTCTGTTCAAATCCTATAACACTCTTCGATTGCCCCTTGAGACTAAATCTGTCTTCCAACTTAGATAGAATTTCCTCCATCCATTCGAATTGAGGCATTCCTTTGAAGCGATTTAGCATGAGGATTGTTTCTTTCAGTTTATCTATCTCTTCATCATTCAGTGGTAGTTTTGAAATAGAAAATTCGGAGTCTTCCCATTGAAAATACTTTCTTCTCCCATCTGGAATTCTATTAATATTCCCCCATTTCTCCTCCATAAAGTTCAAATCTTTATAGATTTGTCTTTTTTTTACTGGTTCATATTTCTCAGAGTATTCAAGAAGAGCTTCGTTGCAAGCTGCGACAAGATCCTCGATATAATATCTCTTATATCGATTTCTAAGGCATCGGTCCAATACCTGATACCTTATCATTGGATTCTTATTTGCCGCCATAGAACTTTATTGTTGTCGTTCCAAAGTGCAAAAATAATAAAAAAATCTCTTATTTACAACGGATCTAATCAAAATATCCACATCGAATAAAAATCACATAAAAACCCCTCTCCCCCCTTCAATTTGTTACTGCGCACAAGCTTCAGCTTGGAAAAATAAATCCCTTTTATCCCTCACCCTATCGCGAAGCTTATCTCCAAGTGAAAAATCCTTCCTCACCCCTTTCTTACTGCCTGCAGCTTTAGCCGGAGATCTTATTACACTTGAAGATCTGAACCTAACCTCCATCATTCGCGCGACATATGGTAATTTTCAACGAAAGTGAAGAAAATCCCTTTTTCAGGTTCTTCTTCAATTCAGTTGAAAAGCCATATACTCCGTATTCCGCAACAGCAAGCGCAGCGCAGCTCAGCCATCCTCCGCAAGCGGACACCAAAGTCGAGTAGGTCCATACAGAAGCCAATATTAAAAGAAATCCGCGCAAAATCCGCCGCCATCGGCGAAAAAAGCAGCATAGCGAGCGATCCGCGTCGTGCCCCTTCCTTTCTATCCAAAATTTATTGGGTGGTGCCTCCCATCAAAAACTATCAAATTCAACTAAATTGAAGAAGATCCCTTTTTTGCGCGATAAGGGGAGAGCCCAAAATTTCCACACTAACTTTGCACTCGGAAACAAAACCATGACATGACCGATGCGGCGATGACGGTCGAAAATACAGTCTGGAGAATCCATAAGATTGCCCCAGACATATCCAAGACCAGTCATCCCAAATAAAAATGCCAAAAGCATTACTCGATTATGCCGCCACACCAGAGCTTTCATATTCCCCCTTTAGGGGGTTAGGGGGCTTAGGTCTCTGGCTTGCATTGATCGAGTATCGACCCTGACGGCCGCGACATGATCTACACTTCCGAAAACAGTATTCGCCGCCCTATACTCTCCTCAGCATAGGTGCTGAGACCAAAGTTTTTTCTCCAAGACATGAGCGCCTGCAAAGGCCTCCATTCTCCACGGTCAAGTACCGATATAATAAAAATTAGCGCGCATCCCCAAAAAGATGCGCGCTTTTTTATTATTCCAGTCGGGAGAATGCTTTAAAATAAAAGTTTTTGATATGAATGAAACATTGGAGATAACTTAGATTGTCTTGATGAAACCAGATTTTTCATGATTAAACTTGATAAAACATGATTTATCATGAATTCTCCCGACACTATGAAAAGAGACCATAAGAAACTCAAAAGCTTAGAAATTGGAGTTTGCTATTTCTCGGATTTTTTGTAAATTTGCAACGCGATACGAAATTACATCATCAATCTTTAATCTTTTCTCTGAGTTCATCCAGAGATACCAATATCTAAAACTGCAATGGGAGTCGAAATCAAGTTTTCCCAATCATATTTCATGCTTAACTCCTGGGTCTTGGCAAATATTATCCAGCTTGGCACTCAGAGTTTCTGTGACAGATTTATAAATTATACTATAGACCCTGGCAGACGTCTTTACGATCAGATGGTCTTGGCTGCTCGGTGTGGAGTGGCAAACATAGCAGAGGGAACTGCTCGATATTCTACCTCATTAGAAACAGAAATGCGGCTTATTGATGTGGCTCGCGCAAGCATTGATGAAGTTCAGGGGGATTTTTTCAATTTTCTACTTCGTAGAAGAGCAAATGTATGGCCTATTGGTGATTCAAACCGAGAAAGGCTATGGAAGATAGAACTTGACCGACCCAACTACTCAAATAGTCTATTGCATGACGCTGCAATACATATCTTAACCCAGAAAGCTAAATACGACCCTTGGATCGAAAATACAGACCCAGAAATTGCAGCCAATGCCATGCTTATCCTATGTGTAAGACTCAACAAAATGCTTGAGAATCAATTAAAAGTCATTCTTGATCGCTTTAAAATCCACGGAGGATTCAGCGAGAATATGACAACCGAACGGATTGAAGCACGAAAAAGACAAGCTACAAAAGAAAACGCTCCTTTATGTCCTAAATGCGAAAAGCCTATGCTCAAACGAACACAGGCTCGCGGACAGAACCAAGGACGGGAATTCTGGGGATGCAGTGACTATCCAAAATGCAATGGAACCCGCCCGATGAATTCTGGATTTATCATGATAAAACAAGAGGAATCATGATAAATCATAAAGGAATTCGCCGCTATTTGATTAATCATTGATTTTG
>CAZCZX010000040.1:0-17914 GCA_964503095.1 uncultured Sangeribacter sp. | reverse complement strand
TTTTTTTTATGCAAAAATTTCTTTCAGTATATCAAGTGACTTGAGATTGTCGCAGCCGGGAAAGTGTATGTTGTAATATTTTATGATTGAGTCTATTAACTCTGCTCGCTCTCTCCCTGAGAAACGAAAGAATCTTGCATTTGTATAGTTGATTCTTGCAAGTGTTGGCAAGAATGAAGAGCGATATGCATCTATCCTAAGGCTATTTCCACTCATCACATTGAAAGGATAGGTCATTATTCCGGATTTCATGTCAAATTCCATTCCATCCTGATATCCACTCAAGTCTGGCTGTATACCCATCATATAACTCATGCTGATCAAAAATGTGATGTGGAAATTTGCTGATGCAGTGCGGTTTTCAGTCGCATCAAGCACGTTGATTGAATAAGCAATGAAGTCCCAAAGTCGAGGTTCAGGAGGCGCATCTCTCAGAAGCCTTGTCAGAAATTCAGAAAGGAACAATACGATAGAAGACTTCAGAGGGTCAAAATAAAGAGTACGCCACACTTTGAGAGGAGTTATGGATGAGAGATTATGTATATCTCGAGTTGAGGATATGCTGGCTTCCCCTTCTATTATGCTTAGAGGTTGAAGTCTGGCAGAAGTTTGCCTGCTTTTCTTAGATGAGCCGGCCGGGGAAAGAAATGCCACACGTCCGCGCTCACGAGTATAGATATTCGTGATGTTGTGTCGGTCGCTATGCTTTACCGTGCCTAAGACAATACCTTTGATGCTTTCTTTCATTTTTATGGTCAATGGGTCAAGGTTTCGATGGATTGAGCAGTCTGACGAGTCGTATGTGTCCAACAAGTCAGGCTGGCCAAAAGCGGATAAAAAAAGATCTAACTCTTTTCACAAAGAATTAGACCGAAACCTTAATCTTAATTTAATACTATGAAAAACACACATGCAAAATTAATAATATTTTTTGAATTAACAAAATGTTTTTGATAAAAATTCAAAAAAAATATGCGGATTGCTAATTTTTAACACTTTATTACGTTACTATTATAGTATAATAAAATATCATATTATGAAAAAATATAACGTTGCTGTGGCTGGTACGGGTTATGTAGGCCTCTCTATTGCAACACTACTTGCTCAGCATAACCATGTTACGGCTGTTGATGTCATTCCGGAAAAGGTTGAGAGTATAAATAAGAAGGTATCTCCTATTCAGGATGAGTACATAGAGAAATATCTTAAGGAGAAAGATTTAGACCTTACTGCGACACTTGATGGAGCAGAGGCTTACCGGAATGCCGATTTTGTTGTGATTGCGGCTCCTACTAACTATGATCCTGTCACAAACTTTTTCGACACTCATTGCATCGAAGATGTAATCGATCTCGTGCTTTCGGTCAATCCAGACGCTGTAATGGTAATCAAATCTACTATACCGGTTGGCTACTGTCGTTCATTGTATCTTAAATATGCAAGTGCCGGAGTCAAGAAGTTCAATTTGATGTTCTTCCCGGAGTTCCTTCGCGAGTCGAAAGCCCTCTATGACAATCTTTATCCTTCTCGTATTATTGCCGGGGTTCCAAAGGTCATAGAAAATCGGAAATATGCAGATGAAAACGATGCTATCCTAAAGGTGACTGACCTTGATATGATGGAAAAGGCTGCCAAAATCTTTGTAGGGCTTCTTGAGCAAGGCGCTATAAAATCTGAAATTCCTGTGCTATATATGGGTATGAAGGAGGCGGAGGCTGTAAAACTTTTTGCAAATACATATTTGGCTCTACGCGTAAGCTACTTCAACGAACTCGACACTTATGCTGAAGTGAAAGGATTGGATTCAAAGGCTATCATCGAAGGTGTAGGTCTTGATCCTCGCATTGGAAGTCACTATAACAATCCATCATTCGGCTATGGTGGCTATTGCTTGCCTAAGGATACAAAGCAACTTCTCGCCAACTATGCGGAAGTGCCTCAAAACATGATGTCGGCAATTGTGGAATCTAACCGCACTCGTAAGGATTTCATTGCAGATCAAGTGCTTCGCCTTGCCGGATGGTACGATTATACTTCTAACAATCATTATGCTGCAGATTATAAGCACCGTAATTCTTCCCTACAGCCGCCAGTGGCTCCGACGATAGGAGTCTATCGTCTGACTATGAAGTCTAATTCCGATAATTTCCGTCAGTCGAGCATTCAGGGAGTGATGAAGAGAATAAAGGCAAAAGGTGCCACTGTCATTATTTATGAACCTACGCTTGAAGATGGTTCTTATTTCTTTGGCAGTGTTGTAGTAAATGATTTGTCGAAATTTAAAGAGATGTCGCAGGCAATAATTGCCAATAGATATGATAGTGTTCTTGATGATGTGGCTGACAAGGTCTATACACGCGACATATTCCGGCGTGACTGATATGTGAAACAATATTTAACAAAGTCTATGATGCGTAAATTTGCGCATTTCAGTTTTTTTTATTAATTTTGCATCCGAAATCAAGACGGGTCCTTTTTAGCGGTAAGCAAATTGCCGATAAAGCGGACTCCTCTTTTTTAACCCCTGAAAAAATAACTTATAATATATTAACTTATACGGACTATGGTCCGAAACTCTAAAACAAACCATGGCAACTTATCTTACCAAGGAAGGATATGACAAGAAGATGGCTGAACTCGCAGAGCTTGAGGCTCAGCGCCCTGCCATCAAAAATGCAATAGCTGAGGCCCGCGATAAAGGTGACCTCTCTGAAAATGCCGAATACGATGCAGCCAAAGAAGCACAGGGAATGCTTGAGATGAAAATCTCCAAAATCAAAGAACTCATAGCTTCTGCGCGTATTATAGACGATAGTAAACTTACCACTGATGAAGTTGGGCTTCTTAATAAGGTCACTATTAAAAATCTCAAGAATGGTGCTCAGATGACATATACCATTGTCACTGAAAATGAAGCAAACCTTAAGGAGTTCAAACTTGCTTCTTCAACTCCTATTGCCAAGGCTCTTATGGGTCATAAGGTTGGCGACCAGGTGAAGGTGAATGCTCCTGTTGGTGTGCTCGAGTTTGAAATTGTTAAGATAGAACTCTGATTATGACTATTTTTTCAAGAATCGTCGCAGGCGAAATCCCATCTTATAAGGTGGCTGAAGACGACCGCTTCTATGCTTTCCTTGATATTAATCCCTTGCAGTGGGGGCATACTCTTGTGATTCCTAAGCAGGAGACTGATTATATCTTCGACTTAGATGATGAGACTTTAGCTGGATTGCAGGTTTTCGCAAAGAAGGTGGCTAAAGCCATAAAGGCTACTATTCCTTGTCGCAAAGTCGGACAAGCAGTGTTGGGCCTTGAAGTGCCTCATGCCCATATTCATCTCGTTCCACTCACTTCAGAAGGTGATATGGATTTTCACAATAAGATTTCCAATCCGGATCCGGAGAAGATGAAGGAAATTGCGGCAAAGATAGCTGATAATTTTGAAAAATAATTTTTTTTCTGATAAAAAAGAGACCAGACTGTGATACAGTCTGGTCTTTTTTCGTTATAATACTATAAGGGTTCTATCCCTTGCTCCTTCAACTACTACCTAAAACTTAAAATCTATACAAATAAAAACATGGAAATTCTCAACTTTATCAAGATTTATGAGAATAGCTTTAAGAAAAACTGGGATCTTCCAGCCCTTACAGACTATACAAAAGGGGAGACCATGACTTATGGTCAGCTTGCCTATTCCATAGGACTTGCACATACTTTCTATCGGTCGATAGGCATCAAGCCTGGCGATAAAATTGCTCTATGCGGTAAAGATTGCTCTGATTGGATTCAGATATATATGGGTGTTGTCACCTACGGAGCTGTAGTCGTGCCTATTTTGTCAGAATTTAATCCGGTCGATATAGGGCATATTGTGACCCATAGTGGGGCTTCGGTGCTAATAGTGCAAGAATCTATATGGGAGCAAATGGAGCCTGATTCTCTTTCAAAAGTAAAGGCTGTCTTCTCTCTTAAAGGGCATGATGTGCTTTATGAGGGTGATGGAGAAGAGATAAAACGCCATTTCCGTCTCACGAGACGCAGATTCAAGCGTGCTTATCCAAATGGATATGGTCCGGAAGATGTGAAATATGCAGATAGAGATAATTCGGAACTCGTAGAAATCAACTATACATCCGGCACCACCGGTTTTTCTAAAGGCGTAATGCTCACAGGAAGGAATCTTTCCGGCAATGTATGCTTTGGAATTGACAGTAAACTTCATTTTCGTACGAGCCGCGCTTTGAATTTTCTGCCCCTCGCGCATGCTTATGCATGTGCCTTCGATATGCTGACCCCGTTGGCTGTAGGTAGCCATATCACTGTCCTTGATAAGACTCCGTCTCCTCGCATTCTGCTCAAGGCTCTCAGCGAGGTCAGACCAAACTTAATCATATGTGTGCCTCTGATTCTTGAAAAAATCTATAAGACCCAGATTTTGCCAATGATTTCAAAAGGTCCGATAAGATGGACTCTTGCTGTTCCGCTCCTTGACACACTTGTGTATACTAAAATTAGAAAGAAATTGATCGAGGCATTCGGCGGTGAATTTGAGGAGGTAATTGTAGGAGGGGCTGCGCTTAATCATGAAGTTGAGGAATTCCTTCACAAGATTAAGTTCCCATTCACTGTAGGGTATGGCATGACTGAATGTGGTCCTCTTATTTCTTACACTCCATGGCGTGAGTTTATCCCTGGAAGTGCAGGTCGCACTCTTCCCGATATGGAATCAATTGTGTTGAGTGAAGATCCGGAAAATATACCCGGAGAAGTCTGTGTGCGTGGTGTCAATGTGATGAGTGGATATTATCGCAATAAAGAGGCTACTGATGCTGTATTAGACAAAGATGGATGGCTAAAGACTGGCGATATGGGCACTCGTTCCTCAGATGGGACTCTCTTTTTGAGGGGGCGTAACAAGACGATGCTACTCTCTGCGAGCGGACAGAACATTTATCCCGAGGAAATTGAGGCTAAACTCAACAATATGCCCTTTGTTGCGGAGTCGCTTGTGGTAGAGCGCGACGGCAAATTAGTGGCTCTTGTCTATCCTGATTATCCAACTCTCGACAAGTTTGATCTTACAAGTGCAGATATTTCCGATAAGATGGAAGAAACAAGAAAGGAACTCAACCGATTAGTGGCTCCATATGAACAGATCTCAAAGATTCAGCTCATTCCAAATGAGTTTGAGAAAACACCTAAACGCTCGATAAAACGTTTCCTTTATTCATAATCAAAGCCCCATCTCAGTTGTCAATGAGATGGGGCTTTCGCTTATAATATTACGCTTATATCATTATGTGTCGATATTTGCATAAGTGGCATGCTCCTCAATAAACTCTCGACGTGGTGCAACTTCCTCACCCATCAGCACAGCAAAAGTATGGTCGGCACTGGCAGCATCTGTTAGCGTCACTCGCTTGAGCATGCGGTTTTCTGGATCCATGGTAGTTTCCCACAACTGTTCCGGATTCATCTCACCGAGACCTTTATATCGCTGGAGTACAAATTTATTGCGATCACCACCACAGTAACGGTCTACAAAAGATTGCACTTGTTGGTCAGTCCATGCATATTCAAACACATTCTTTTTGCCTTTCAAAGTGCATTTGTAGAGTGGGGGAGTGGCTATGTAAAGATAGCCATTGTCAATGATTGGACGAATACGTCGGAAGAAGAAGGTCATAAGGAGAGTCGCGATGTGGGCGCCATCCACGTCGGCATCGGTCATGATGATGATCTTGTGGTAACGTAGTTTTGACACATTAGGTTCTTTTGAGTCTTCCTCTGTTCCAATTGTAACTCCAAGAGCCTTAAACATATTGACGATTTCTTCCGATTCGAACACCTTATGCTCCATCGCTTTCTCCACATTGAGAATCTTACCTCTCAATGGAAGGATTGCTTGGAAGTTAGGATTGCGGCCCTGCTTTGCACTTCCGCCTGCGGAGTCACCCTCGACGAGGAAAAGTTCACATGCCGCAGCATCGCGGCTCTTGCAGTCTGCAAGTTTACCTGGGAGTCCTGCTCCTGATAATGGAGACTTCCTCTGCACTTTCATACGTGCATTATAGGCGGCATGACGGGCCTGGGCTGCCAACATCACTTTGTCGACTATGGCGCGCGCCTGCTTAGGATGCTCTTCAAGATAATTGCGTAAGGCTTCGCTCACAGCAGTCTGGACCACTCCCATTACATCGTTGTTGCCAAGTTTTGTCTTAGTCTGTCCTTCAAACTGAGGCTCGGCAACTTTCACTGACACTACAGCGGTCAGACCATCACGGAAGTCTTCCTTTGAAAGTTCAATCTTAAGCTTGTCGAGAAGATGGTTGTCGTCGGCATACTTTTTTAACGTTGATGTTAGACCTCTACGGAATCCGGTGAGATGTGTGCCACCCTCTATTGTGTTGATATTATTGACGTAGGAGTATATGTTCTCATTGAAAGAGGTGTTGTAAGTCATCGCTACTTCTACTGGCACACCGTTGCGCTCTGTCTTGAGGTCGATGATGTCGTCGATTAGCGGCTCCTTGCCCTGGTCGATGTAGCGGACAAATTCCTTGAGGCCTTCATCGCTGTGGAAACGATCGCTGCGCGGCTTGCCATTTTCATCACGGAATCGTTCATCTGTCAGTGTAAGGGTGATCCCTGCATTCAGGTATGCAAGGTCTCTGAGACGATTGGCAAGTGTCTCATAGTCGTAGACTGTCTCCGTGAAAATCGATGCATCAGGATGGAAAATGATGGTGGTGCCGGTGTGATCTGTCTCTCCAATCACTTGCAGATCGCATGTCGGCTTTCCATATGCATATTCCTGCATATGCACCTTCCCATCACGATGAATTTCGGCACGAAGATAATCTGACAAAGCGTTGACGCAACTCACGCCTACACCATGGAGACCACCCGACACTTTGTAAGAACCCTTGTCGAATTTTCCACCGGCATGAAGCACAGTCAATACTACCTCAAGCGCAGGTTTATGCATTTTTTCATGCATGTCTACCGGAATGCCTCGACCGTTGTCTACTACTTTTATAGAATTATTCTCGAGAATAGTCACTTCTATATGCGACGCAAACCCTGCCAGTGCCTCATCTATGGAGTTGTCTACAACTTCGTAGACGAGGTGGTGCAGACCGCGACCCGATATGTCGCCAATGTACATAGCAGGACGCTTGCGGACAGCTTCAAGGCCTTCGAGCACTTGAATATTGTCGGCCGCATATTCTTTCTTTTGTATATCTTCTTGTTCCATTTCTAAATTGTTAATTCTCCAATTTGGTTTGAATTAGAAACTCTTAGCTTTTAACTCTTTCGTCAATTGCATTTGAGATTGATGAGAATATATCCTCAACATCTCCGAGTCCATCAATCTGGAGATAACTTCCTTTTTTCTGATAATGCTCTTTAAGGGGCTCTGTCTGATTGTGATAAACTTTCAGACGATTGAGGATGGTGTCAATGTTGTCGTCGGCTCTTCCTGTCTCTGCTCCTCTTTTAAGCATGCGGGCTACCAGTTCTTCTTCCGGCACTTCCAATCCTACTACCCCTGTAAGATCATGGCCCATCTCTGAGAGGATGGTTTCAAGTTCTACTGCCTGGGGGATAGTTCGGGGAAATCCGTCAAAAATCACTCCCTTTGTGTCAGAAGGAAGCGACTTTAGTTCCTGACGTAGAATGTCTACCATAAGACTGTCCGGAATCAAATGTCCCTTGCTGATGTATGAGTCGGCTATTTTGCCAAGTTCGGTGCCTTCCTTGATGTTTTTTCGGAGCACTTCACCTGTAGAAATATGGTGTAACCCGTATTTGTCGATAATCTTCTCGCTCTGTGTCCCCTTTCCACTTCCCGGGGCACCGAATAATACAAGATTCAACATGGCGAATTTTTATTTAATAATCTTTTTCCTTATTAATTTCCTATTTTTTTAACTTTCCTTGATGACGTAGATGTCAGGAATGTTTCGTGCTTTGCCGTCGAGATCCAGTCCATAGCCTATTATGAATTTGGGCGGAATGCTGAATGCTATATAGTCGGGCGTAAATCCTGTCTGGCTGCTTTCTGGCTTATGAAGAAGAGTCGCAAATTTCACAGATGCAGGATTCTGCTTTTTCAAGTCTTCTATCATGCGGCACGCTGTCAGTCCGGTGTCAACGATATCTTCTATTATGATTACGTCTTTGCCTTCTATATCGTCGGTAAGCCCTATAATCTGCTTTACCGAACCTGTTGAGGAGGTTCCCTCGTAAGATTTATACCTTATGAATGTGATCTTTGCGTCATCGAGTCCGGTGGCGCGGATCAAATCAGCTGCGAATACGAAAGCACCCGTTAGGACGCACAGGAATATCGGCTGCTTACCCTCGTAATCGCGTGCTATTTCTTTGCCTACTCTCTCTACCTGTTTCGCGATTTCTTCACGTCTCAGATAGGGGATGAATGTTAGGCCATCCACGATAATTTGATTATCTTTTTGCATACGTCAATAGTTTGTGCAAAGATACAAAAAAATCTTGAATTTGCCAAATATGTTTTCAGTTTTCAGAGCAATTCAAAATCAGTGTCGATGGCTGTGACTTGGAATTCTGTGCGCCTGTTGATTTGGTCGGCGGCTTCCTGATCTTCTTCAGAAAGTGTCTCGATGAATTCAGGTGTCAGTTCTAATCCCTCTTCAAATTGGGGGTATTCCTTATTGATTCGCTTTGTGACAGTCTTGGGGCGCGACTTGCCATATCCTACCCATGTGAGCCGAGAAGGTGAGATCCCCTTGTCTACGAGATAATCCACTACACTTTTTGCTCTTCGTTCGGAAAGATCTATATTGTAGCTGTCGCTTCCTTTTCTGTCAGTATGGGCACTCATCTCAATGGATACGTTGGGGTTATCCTCCAGCATTGTGGCAAGTTCATCAAGCGCTTCTTTTGATTCGGGACGCAAAGAAGCCTTGTCGAAGTCATAAAAAATGTTCTCAACTACGCTGGGCTTGGAGATAGAAGCCAATATGAAGTCGATCCCATATTCGGCATCTTCTTCTGCAGAATCGCTCTCAAACTCTACTTTCTGATTGAGGTAGCCCGTTGCTCCTGCCATCATCACATATTTCACGCCTCGTTGAAGGTTGAACTTAAAGCTGCCATCGTCTCTCGCCACTTCTTTCTGGTTTGATCCATCGTTGCCTACTATTCTGATTCTGGCATTTGGCACAGGCTCATCATCTTTGTCTACTACCCATCCGGCGATGCTGATCTTCAAGTCGGGAAGTATAAAAGAATAGATATGGTCGTAGCCTCGGGCATCCCCTCTATTGCTGCTGAAAAAGCCGGATTCCCCTGGCCCGAAAGTGATTCCAAAGTCATCGCCGGTTGAGTTGATTGGTTGCCCCATATTGTCAATGCTCCAGCGGTCGCCGGTCGAGTTGAGAGTGGCCTTGAATATATCAAGACCTCCATATCCTGAATGACCGTTGCTTGAAAAATACAGAATGGAGTCGGTCCTGACGTAAGGGAATGATTCATCAGCCTGGGTGTTGATTTGAGGCCCGAGATTTTCAAGCGATCCTCCACGTTCCTGTAAATTGATTCGCCATATGTCGAGCCCTCCATACCCTCCTGGCATGTCTGAGGTGAAATAGAGGTAAGTTCCATCGGGCGACACTGCCGGGTGGCCTACAGCAGTCACAGTGTCGCTTAATATTTCAAATTTCTGAGGTGCACTCCAGGAAGCATCACTTCGTCTTGAAGTGTATATCTCCACAGATGTGCTTGAAGTCTCAGAACGTTTGGCTACAGTAAGATACATAGTTTGCCCGTCAGGAGAAAAGGAAATGATCCCTTCGTCGGCATCTGAATTTAGTTCGCCTTCCACTGGCTCTGGACGTAACCATTCTCCCTTTTCATTCTTTTTCGCCATCCAGAGGTCGCCATTTTTCATTCCGGTGATGTCCGATTTATTGTCGCCTGTTACTTTCTCATTAGTGGAGGTGTAGTATATAATATCGTAGTTCTTGTCGAAATACATTGGGGCATAGTCGGAACGTCGGGAATTGAATAACTTTGACTGCTTGACAATATATCTGCTTTTGGGTGCATCTTTGGAAGCTATTGCTATGTCACATCCCCTTATCCCTGCGCGAGCGATTGCGTCATCCGGTTTCCATTCAAGATATTTTTCGTATTCTGCTTTTGCTTGCTGATATTTGCCGGAGGCTTGCAGCATTTGCCCGAGTTTTAAATATATGGTTGAGTCGCTTTGTCCGTAACGAATGGCATTATTGTAGGCTGCCACTGCATTCGCAGGGCGGTTGAGCCTTTGATAGCAAGTCGCAAGTTTGTAAGCCACTTCTCCACGTAGAGGGCGTTCTTCTGGCTTGTTGAGTCGGTTGTAGATTTTCTTGTACATATTTGATGCTGCGAAATATTCTCCTCGAGCCAGAGTGTCGTCAGCATCAGAGAGTTTGACGGATTTGCATGAAGAAATAGTCACAGTCATCAATAAGAATAACAGTGAAATCAGAAATATATGTCGATTCTTAACCATATTGTAAGAACGCGCGCGACACGTCGTTTATTGTCGCAGTCATTTGCAGTCCGTATGAAGGACTATGCCAGAGAGTCAGATAATGTCTCAAGGCATTTCTTTACTTCCTCATCGGTCTTGAAAAGTTTCTCTTTGCATATCTTCAGCAATTCAAGTGCTCTTGAGGTCAGCGATCCGAGGGAGTCGATGTCGCAGTCTGCGCTTTGCATTTTTGCAGTGATTGCTTCTAATTCAGCTATCGCTTCAGAATATTTAATTTCTTTCTTTTCCATAATGATTAAGCAAATGATTATGCAAATTTAATCAATTTATCTTTAATATTAAGGTTTTCTCCCAATTTTTTGTTAATTTTGCGGTATGAAAAAGATAGCAAGCTTCACGATTGACCATCTTTCCCTTCTTCCGGGAATATATGTCAGTCGAAAAGATACCACTCCTGGAGGTGATGTAATAACTACATTTGATGTGCGTATGACAGCGCCCAACCGTCAGCCGGCATTGTCTATTCCGGCTCTTCATGCCATGGAGCATCTCGCGGCAACTTTCCTTCGCAACCACCCGAATTGGGGCCCAAAGATTGTGTATTGGGGTCCGATGGGGTGCTGTACAGGAAATTATCTGCTTCTCAATGGCGATTATCAAAGTTCGGATATTGTGGATTTGATGAAAGAAACATTTGGGTACATTGCAGATTTCGATGGCGATGTGCCCGGAGCCTCTCCCAAGGATTGCGGCAACTATCTTTTGATGAGTCTGCCGGAGGCGAAAATGGCGGCTCGCGACTTTCTAAAGGTTTTGACTTCTCCCAATCTTCCTCTCTCTTATCCACTCTCTTGACCATTAACTTTTGACCCTTAACCCTTAAAATATGGCACAACTATCAGAACGGGGTTTCGAAATGCCCGCATCCCCTATACGCAGACTTGCTCCCCTTGCTAATGAGGCTATAAAGCGAGGTATTAAAATTTATAGACTTAATATTGGACAGCCCGATCTTCCTACTCCTCCTCAGGCATTCGAGGCTTTGAAAAATATAGATAGGGATGTCTTGGAATATAGCCCTTCAGATGGCCTTCCCTCTCTACGTGCAAAACTTAAGGAATATTATCATCGCTTCAATATTGATGTGGATGTGGATGATATAATCGTCACCTGCGGGGGCTCTGAGGCTGTGCTGTTCGCATTTATGGCTTGTCTTGATCCGGGTGATGAGATAATTGTGCCTGAGCCTGCCTATGCCAACTATATGGCATTTGCTATTTCTGCCGGTGCGAAAATCATCTCAATCCCTTCTTCTATCGACAAGGGCTTTGCTCTTCCTCCAATTGAAGAATTTGAGAAATTGATCACTCCGCGTACAAAGGGCATCCTTATTTGCAATCCAAATAATCCTACCGGATATCTTTACACGATTAAGGAGATGATGCAAATCCGAGATCTTGTAAAGAAATATGACTTGTTTTTGTTTTCCGATGAGGTATACCGTGAGTTCTGCTACACCGGAGCTCCTTATGTGTCTGCATTCCATCTCCCAGGCATCGAGGAGAATGTAGTGTTGATAGATTCAGTATCAAAGCGCTATAATGAATGTGGCATTCGTATAGGAGCGCTTATCACAAAAAACAAAGAGTTGCGCGCTAACGTGATGAAGTTCTGTCAGGCGCGTCTTAGTCCTCCGCTTATTGGGCAGATTATTGCAGAGGCTTCTGTAGATGCCGACCGTGAGTATATGCTCGACGTTTACAATGAATATGTGGCTCGTCGCAATTTCCTGGTAGACGGTATCAACAAGATTCCGGGTTGCTATTCCCCAATTCCTATGGGGGCTTTCTATACGGTGGCGAGCCTGCCGGTGGAGGATGCTGATGATTTCTGCGAATGGTGTCTCAGAGAGTTTTCTTATGAGGGTGAAACTGTTTTTATGGCCCCGGCGTCAGGTTTCTATACTACACCAGGAAAGGGAAAGAATGAGGTGCGCCTCGCTTATGTGCTAAATAGGGAGGAACTTGGAAAAGCGCTGAAGGTGCTTAGCAAGGCTCTCGAAGTATATAATGCTAAAAAATGCAGTAAACCCCAAGAAAAATAGGTGCAAAAAAAATTGATTGTCATCTCGACAACCAATCTTCTGTTAACCTTAAAATCTAATACCATGAAAAACTCGATGCAAAATTAGTGATAAATTTCGAAAGTATGTTGTATAACATAAAAAATCTTTCGCGATTTAACATTATTTAACTAAAATGACAAGAAAAGATATAAAAAGAGGTACAAGATTGATTCTTCTTTGTGCAACACTGTGCACAATTATTATATTTGTTTTGGCTTATTGTCGTCAAGATACTGACGAAAAAGAGAAGGTTTCAGAAGTTGAATCTGTTAACACGGGATGGGCAGATAATCTTACTAATGAAGTGTCTGATTGTCCCGCGCTCGCGAAAATGGATCAAAAAATTGAGCGGTTTATAGGCAGATGGAACATCAAGGGCCTCTCTCTTGCCGTCACTCGCAATGATTCTCTGCTTTATGCCAAGGGTTATGGGTGGGCTGATGTCGAGAATGGAAGAAAAATGACACCTCAAAATATCATGAGGCTCGCCTCGGCATCTAAACTTGTTACTGCGATTGCCATAATGCGTCTTGTAGAGGATGGAAAACTGAACTTAAATTCAAAAGTGTTTGGTCCTTCCGGAATTTTAAATGACACCGTTTTCACTAATGCAATAGACGATAAAAGACTTTTTGACATAACTGTAGATAATCTTTTGCAACATAAGGGAGGGTTTGGATTAGGTGCGGGCGATCCGATGTTTAATACAAAGGATATCATTGCCGCAAAGCATCTATCCGGACCACCTTCTAATGAGGAATTGACTAAGATTGTTTTAGGAAGAAAGATTGCCTTTACCCCCGGTCAGGGTTTTCGCTATTCAAATTTTGGATACATGCTTCTATCTTTGGTCATAGAACGGGTGACCGGTAAATCTTATTGGGATTATGTGACAGAAGAAGTGCTTCATCCGGCTGGATGTTATCGCTTTCGTCCGGCCACGAATTACTATGCCGACCGCGATGAAAATGAAGTCCGCTATTATGGTCCGGATACTGTTGCAGTTGAGGAATTTAATGGAAGTGGTAGGATGGTGGAGCGTGTATATGGTGGAAGTAATGTCAATGGTCTTATGGGTGCCGGAGGATGGTGTGCTTCAGCCTCTGATTTAGCTCGTCTTGTGGCTGCTACTGACAAATATCCTCATGTCAATAATATTTTGACCAATTCTTCAGTCGATTCGTTGACGGCTTTTGCCAAAGATGATAAAGTATCCAGAGGATGGAGTGAGATTGATGAGCACGGAAAATGGAGACGCACAGGGACTTTATCGTCTACTCATACTCTTATCGAACGTTTCCCTAATGGAGAATGCTGGGTGATGATTACTAATTCTGGAGTTTGGACAGGACATAACTTTGCGCGAGAAATGACCCGACTCATCAGCGACTTGCGAGCCGAATATAGTAAATCTTTTCCAAAAAGGGATCTTTGGTGAATTGATTTTATGTTGTATAACATAAAGAAAGTTTAAGTTAATATCGAACCAATTTCATTAGGTTGGAGTTATTAAAATAGGTGGAATTCACTGCCTGATTAAATCTAAAATACCATGTCATATAAAATTGCAGAAATCGAGGGCATCGGTGAAGCCTATGCCGCAAAACTACAAGAAGTAGGAATTAAGACAACGGAAGACTTGCTAAAAGAGTGTGCAACTCCTGCAGGGCGAAAAAAAGTAGCTGAAGAGACGGGCATCAGCGGTAAATTAATCCTTAAATGGACTAATCATGCCGACCTTTTCCGTATCAAAGGCGTGGCAGGTCAGTTTGCCGAACTCCTTGAAGCAGCTGGTGTAGACACTGTAAAGGAATTCCGCCATAGAGTCGCTGCTAACCTCCAGCCAAAAATGGTTGAGGTAAATGAGGAAAAGAATCTTTGCAACCGCGTTCCTTCTGTAAGTGAACTTGAGAAAATGATTGAGCAGGCTAAGGAACTTGAACCCATCATTACTTATTGAAATAGTAATAATTGATAATTGATTACGGATTGATACTCATCAATCCGTTTTTTTTTATTAACTTTGCATTATAATCTTAAAAACTTGACATCAATGAAATTCAAATTCCTCATTTTATCTATCTTATCGTTATTGTCTGTTTCTGCTGAAGCGATTGTCTGGTATGACGGTAGTTCTCCTATTCGTTATTCTCTGCCAGCCAATGCTGATCCAGTAGTTGCAGTTGCCGCAGAAATGTTTTCTGAAGATATGGAAAGTGTTACAGGTGAAAAAGCGGTCTCGGCAGATTCCGGACGGGCAGTTATACGATTGTATCAAATAGATACATCTAATGATGATTTAATGGCGGCTAAGGCTGCGGGAATTGATATCAAGGCCCTTAGAAAACTTACTGATGGATTCTCTATTAAGGTTAAAGACGGTAAAATCCATATTGCTGGATCAAATGGCCGTGGAGTGGCTTATGGCTTGCTTGAAATGTCTCGTAAGGCCGGTGTCTCTCCTTGGGTTTGGTGGGGAGATATTGTTCCGGGGAAAAAAGAAAAACTTGTATTAGAAGATGGATTCTCTGATATGCAAGGTGCTTCGGTTGAACTACGTGGAATTTTCATCAATGATGAGGACTGGTCGCTGCGTCCATGGAGTCATCTAAATTTTGAGCCATCAGCCAAAACTGAAATTGGTGCAAAGACCTATCGAAAAATTTTTGAACTGCTACTGCGTCTTCGTGCCAACACATTGTGGCCGGCGATGCACGAAGGCACCCCTGCATTCTTCATGGTGGAGGGGGCTAAGGAGCAAGCTGACAGTTGTGGCATAATCATAGGCTCTTCTCATTGCGAACCATTGCTGAGAAATAATGTAGGAGAGTGGGATTCAAAAAATCGGGGGCGCTTCAATTATAAAACTAATAAAGAGAAAGTCCACAAATATTGGATAGAGCGTCTTAAGGAGGTCAAGGATTCAAAAGGTGGTAATATTTTTACAATAGGAATGCGTGGCATTCATGATAGTTCTATGGAAGGCTATAAGACCACACAAGAAAAATTCGACGGACTTCAAGAAGTCATCGACGATCAGCAGAAACTTTTGGCCGAATATGTCGGTGACCCTGCTTTGCAAGACCAAATATTTGTACCCTATAAGGAGGTGCTTGAACTTTACGAAATGGGCCTTAATGTTCCTGATTATGTCACATTGATGTGGTGTGATGACAACTATGGATACTTGACGCGCCTCAGCGACGCTAAGGAGCAGAAAAGATCTGGAGGTGGTGGAGTATATTATCACCTTAGCTACTGGGGACAACCTCATGATTACCTTTGGCTCACAACTACTCAGCCTGGATTGATATATCATCAGATGCGCAAAGCCTATGATAATAATGTAAGGAAACTCTGGATTGTCAATGTGCATGATCCAAAGGTGGCAGGATACGATCTTGAACTCTTTCTTGATATGGCATGGAATATTGAAAGTGTAGATGCATCATCATTGAGAAATCATTACAAGTCTTGGCTTGTCAGACAATTTGGCAATGAGGCTGCCGAATTGATATTCCCAGTAATGCATGAATTTTACAGGCTTTGCGGTGAACGTAGGCCGGAATTTATGGGTTGGTCGCAGGTAGAAAAAGACAGAAACTTATATGAAAGAAGGCTTTCACCTGTCAGGACAACAGAATTCAATCCAAAAGAATTTGGAAATGAGTTGCAACGCTATGTTTCAGAGTTTGACAGAATCTCCTATGTGGTAGACTATGCCACAAAGTTAGTCGATCCTTCTCTTTATGATGCTTATTATGCAGCAATAATATATCCTGTGTGTGCTTCTGCGGCTCATGCACGCTCTTTACTTAAAGCTCAGGAAGCGCGTACGCTTGCTTCTGGAAGAAATGAAGTGGCTGATAGAATTGCCCTTGAAGAGAAAATATTGCAGGCTTGCGCAGAAAGTCAGCGTGCATATCAAGAGGTCAGAAAACTTACTGAATATTATAATGATGTAGTTGCGGATGGCAAGTGGAAAGGAAGCATGGATATGCGTCCACGTGACTTGCCGGTTTTCTTTGCCCCTTCATTGCCAATTGTCCTTACTGAAAAAGAGCTAATGGATCACCCGGATCCTGATCCCACCGATCCTATTAAGCCAGTAGTGCCCAAGGATATAGTAGTCAAAAATGCCTATTCGTTCGACAAAATGGAGGGCAAAGCAACTCCGGTTGCTTTGCTGGGTCATAGCATGAATGCTGTTGATCTCGGAAAGGGAAGTTCTTTAATATATAATTTCAATGTTGATTCAGAAGCCGAAGGAGTAGTAAGAGTTGCTGCAATTCCTACTCATTCCCTTGATGGTGAAGATGTTAGATTTAGTGTCAGTGTAGATGGCGAAAATCCTATGGTCTTTAATTTGAAGGAGCCATTCAGATCAGAGAGATGGAAAGAAAATGTCATGAGAGGGCAGACAGTGAGAAATCTCCCATTGAAATTAAAGGCTGGCAATCACAGGCTTGAGATAAAGGCTCTCGATGATAATATAGTAATCGACCAATGGATGTGGGATCCGATCCCCAATAGACGTTTCTATCTGTTTCCTATATGATAATTCTTATTTAGATAGGAGGATAGTACGACTAAATAGGTTTAGTCAACATTTCTAAATACATGGAACCTAATTATGGTTAATGGAGTTTGAGCATCCGTCCGATTGGGAGAGGGTCTTTTTCGTTAAGCATATTGAGTTGACACAGGCGCATCGTTGAGATTCCGGCTTGCCTTGCTACACTCTCTACAGTATCGCCATATCGCACGATATAAGTATCTTCTTTTTTCAAAGATTTTGATTGATGCGAATAGGTTGGTCCCTTGGGAACTGCTTTCACTGCCGGTGTCGATTCGTAGGCTTGCCAATTGGAGTTTCCATAAAAATCGAACAGCAACATTGGATCTACAGCCACTCCATCTATGCGGGTTTCAAAATGAAGATGAGGTCCTGTGCTATTTCCAGTGTTGCCCCCGATTGCAACAGGTTGCCCCGCTATGACGGTCTGACCTTGACCGACAAGCGCATATTGAAGATGTCCATAGACTGTTTCCATGCCATTTGTATGGGATATCACTACGTAATGCCCATATCCTTGAGCATCATAAGAGATTCGCTCTATTGTTCCGCTTAGGGCTGCCCTCACTGTGTCTCCAATGTTTAAGTGAAGATCCACCCCATGGTGTACTCGTTGGAATTGAGGACGCCATCCAAATTTCGAGGTTATGATACCCCCAACAGGGCGGTAGAAATCCGCCCTTCCTAA
>CAZCZX010000039.1:0-18231 GCA_964503095.1 uncultured Sangeribacter sp. | reverse complement strand
CCCTAACCCCCTAAGGGGGGAATAAAGAAGCCCTTGAGTTTTATGCTCAGGGGCTTTCTTATTATCAGTGTCTTATTGGCTTGTGATTATCTGTTGGATTCTTCTATCCACGCGGCGAGTCCGGCATTGAAACTGTCGGCAGCAAGGAGGGTCTCTATCGGGAGATGCATACGGTAGCGCCAGTAGTGCTGGGAGTTTGCCGGGATATTGATCAGCTCATCATGCGGATTATCTCGGCGAATTGAAGCATCAGTGCTTAGCCAGTCTTGAAGCGGAAGGATGCAGAGCATCGACGGTGATTTCAGATGCAGATCTATGATCTTGCTGCAAATCCATGGCTCAGCATAAAAAGGAGCTTGCCCCGGCTCTTTAAGCACATAATTGAAAAATCTTTGAGTGGCTGATGGATCTTGTTCCCACCAAGCACGAATGCCATCCATATCATGTGTTGAAGTAGTGCAGACACTATAATATGGATAATTCCAAGGTTCGCCAAACTCTACTTTCGGATCTTTCGGCATGCGCTGTATCTCAAGAGATAGGATCTGAAGACGATGCATTACTTCCGGCACGCAGTCGGGAATCATTCCAAGGTCTTCCGCACAAGTAAGCATACCGGTGGAGTCGAGAAGAGGCGGGAGTTTCCACATTGCCTTGCCATACCAGAAATCATTCATTCGATGATAGAAGAAATCATTGTAAAGACGATTGAAGCACCAACGTTCATAGTCTGTCAAAGCACGGAACTGGTAGGTGAATTGTGCTGAAATGCGAGGGTGGTAATACCCTTTCTGATAAGGGTCTTCAATGAAGAGAACATCATCGATCAGCCCCATAAGGGCATCTTTTATGCGTTTGTTTTTGTCATCAGGAGCAAGACGAGAGAAATGATTCTCAACTTTGCGCTGATTATCTACAAATTCTTTCAGTTTGTAATGGCCTGCATTGATTTCTTCCAGATATTCATGCTTTACTTCCTCAGTGTATTCACCGAAGAAATCGCCAAGCATCCATTCCATTATATATGGTTTAGCTTGAATCTCAGGATTAATCCAGAAGTCGTAGTTGCGCTTCAATTCCTCCGGAGAGAAAGGAAGGGCTGGATTGAAATATCCAAGCAAGCCATGCACAGCAGTGATGGGGATTTGCCAGATGCGGAAGAATCCAAGTATGTGGTCGATACGATAGGCATCAAAATATTCAGCCATCTTTTGGAAACGCTGTTTCCACCATTTGAAGCCATCTTTAGCCATCTCGTCCCAATTGTAGGTGGGGAAGCCCCAGTTTTGTCCCAGAATTGAGAAATCATCAGGAGGAGCACCTGCCTGGCAATCCATATTAAACAGTCGAGGATCTTTCCAGGCATCTACACTCTGCCTGCCAATGCCGATGGGGATATCCCCTTTAAGCACGATTCCATGCTGATGGGCATAGTCGCGCACCTCGCGGAGTTGACGGTCGAGATGGAATTGGACATAATAATAGTAAAGGATTTCATTTTTGTGCTGATCAATGAATTTCCCTACTTTCTCTTCGTCGTAGACAGCGTATTCACCCCATTGAGAATTGTCGGCAGTGTGGAAGAAGTCGCGAAGCACCGACCAGGCTGCATATGAGCGCAGCCAATATTCATTTTTGGCTACGAAATCTTTGTATTCTTGAGTTTTTCGAGTAGCCTCTCCCTGCTCAGCATATATCTCATGGAGATAGCTGTTCTTCAGATTATTGACAGCTTCATAATCAATCTGAGGAAGTTGGTTGAGCTTCGCAATCTCTGCAGTGTAATGGTCACGCCTTTCCTTATCCTTGATGGCACCTACGGCTTTTAGTCGAAGATACATAGGATGAAGGGCGAAGGTGGAGTTTGCGCTATAAGGGTAAGAATCGGTCCATGTTCCGGTCTTTGTGGTGTCGTTGATCGGGAGCACCTGTAAGATTTTCTGTCCCGTTTTGACACACCAATCCACCATCTTCTTTATATCGTAGAAATCACCTACGCCTGCATCTTCATTAGAGCGGATGGAGAAAACCGGAATAGCAGTGCCTGCACCTTTCCATGATTTGCGCGGATTTTCAAACCGCATTCCATCATAGACCAGCAGCAGGTTTTTCTCTTTAGGATAGAAGTCAAACCGACGATTGTCGCGAGCTTCCCAATCCTTAACCTTTCTTGTACTCTTATCGAGGATGACGAATTTATATTCGAAGGGCAATTTGACGTCGGCCATATCGATAGCCACTTCCCAAAGAGGATAGTTGGCATCGTTGAAGGTCAAAGCCTTTTCAGGATTCCAAGCGCCAAGACAGCGTGGCTCGCCGCAAACAGCGAGCACTTCATCAGGCCTCACCATAGGGGCCACCACCTTAAATAAGGTAGAGCCTGCCTTCGGTGTGATGGGCTGGTCACGGAAAGTTCGGTTGAGCATGCCGTCGACAAAAGCCGAAGAGTAGTATGGCTTATCGTTTGGCACATCCTGCCAAAAAGAATGGATATCGAAGATTGAGATCCCTTTGGCAGCCACAAACTTGTGAGGACCGCCCCATTCTTCACGCCAATGGTTTTCAGCCTTTACAATGAAGCGATAGTTGAAGGATTCTACCGAAGCCGGAACATCGAGGGTTATTGTCCAAAGGTCTGGTGCTGTCATTTCAAGCATCGGAGCCTTTTGTGGGTCGTCACTTCCCAACTGTGGAATATTGCCACTGATATAAAGGGCTTCTCCCCATTGGGTGTGATAATCGATATGAATCTTAATTTTCATAGGTTCAAGTTTTTCAGGTTGTCTGCTTTTCGGTTAACTTATCCGCAGCGTGAATTGCCGCAGGTGGTGCAAATAAGGCACCCTTCTTGATAAACAAGAGTTTCGGCTCCACAGTTCGGACATTTTCCGCTTCCAATCGTGCCATTTGGAATATATTTCTTTAAGGCTCGTTCCACACCGTTCTTCCAAGTATTGATGCTGTTGGAGTCAAGTTCCAGTCCCTGAACGAGTTTGATGACCTGGTCGATAGGCATACCGTAGCGAAGAACGCCGGAAATTAATTTTGCATAATTCCAGAATTCAGGCTTAAATTTTTCGCTAAGTCCTTCGATTGTGGTCTTGTAGCCTCGTTTGTTGATAAACTGGAAGTCATATCGTTTCCGTCCGTCTGGGAGAGTCTCTTTAATTATCTTTCCATGATTGATGCTTTTGGGGCAGAATATGCCGTCTTCATCATCGGCAAGACCTGTGAAAATCTCATATGGTTTTCCATCTACGAGGCCTACAAATGCAATCCATTTTTCCTTATTGTTTTGGAAACGCACTACGTCGGCTTCAAGTTCCTTGGGACGTTTCGCCACATGGTCGGGTGTATGAATAAGAAGAGGTTTCTGGTCATCTTTCTTCTTAACGGCTTCGAGCACATTATTGCGAGACCCATCACGATATACAGTGCAGCCCTTGCAACCTGCTTTCCAAGCTTGCATATAGAGGTCGCCAACAAGTTCTTCAGTGACATCGGAAGGAAGGTTGATAGTGACAGAAATGGAATGGTCTACCCATTTCTGAACAGATCCTTGCATACGCACTTTTTCCATCCAATCGATATCGTTGGAAGTGGCCTTATAGTAAGGAGATTTTTTCACAAGTTCATCGACTTCTTCCTGGCTCATGTTCTTTTTTGGCTCCATGCCATTGATTTTCATCCATTCAATGAATTTAGGATGATACACCAGGAATTCTTCGTAAGCTTCACCGACTTCATCTACAAAATCGACAGTCACGTTCTCATCTCCCGGCACTATTTTGCGTCTTCTCTTGTAGACGGGGAGGAATACCGGTTCGAGTCCGGAAGTGGTCTGGGTCATGAGAGAAGTGGTGCCAGTAGGAGCAATAGTGAGGCATGCGATGTTCCTTCTTCCATGTTTCACCATTCTTTCGTAGAGGTCAGGATCTGCTTCTTTCAGTCGAAGTATAAACGGATTGTTTTTCTCTCGCTCTGCGTCATATATTTCAAATGCACCTCGTTCTTCAGCTGCTGTCACAGATGCAGAATAGTAGGCGAGAGCCAATTGTTTGTGCACTTCAGTAGAGAAAGCTGTGGCTTCGGGAGTACCATAGCGAAGGCCAAGAGCAGCGAGCATATCTCCTTCTCCAGTGGTGCCGCAGCCTGTACGACGACCAAGAAGAGTCTTGTCGCGAATTTTCTCCCATAGATGAAGTTCAGTAGATTTGACTTCGTCAGTCTCCGGATCTTCCTTGATTTTGGAGATGATTAGCTCGATCTTTTCCATTTCAAGGTCGATAATGTCGTCCATGATGCGTTGAGCCTTTCCTACATGCATTTTGAAGAGTTCAAAATCGAAGCTGGCTTGAGGTGTGAAGGGGTTTTTCACATAGCTATATAGGTTGATGGCTGTGAGTCGGCAGCTATCGTATGGACAAAGAGGAATTTCTCCGCAAGGATTGGTGGAAATTGTCTCAAATCCAAGGTCTTCGTAGCAATCCGGCACGCTTTCCTTAATGATTGTATCCCAGAAGAGGACACCCGGCTCCGCACTCTTCCAAGCATTGTGTACTATCTTTTTCCAAAGCGCAGCGGCATCAATCTCGTTAGTCACAATGGGATCATCAGATTTTACCGGAAATTTCTGCACATAAGGGGTTCCTGATTCGGCACAGAGCATGAAAGTATCGTCAATTCTTACGGAAACATTAGCACCAGTCACCTTTCCTTGTTCCATTTTTGCATCGATAAATGCCTCAGCATCAGGATGCTTGATGCTGACAGTAAGCATCAGAGCACCTCTGCGTCCATCTTGAGCAACCTCTCTTGTAGAGTTGCTGTAACGCTCCATGAAAGGCACCAATCCTGTAGAAGTTATGGCGGAGTTCTTCACCGGAGTCCCCTTGGGACGCAAATGACTCAGGTCGTGTCCGACACCACCACGGCGTTTCATGAGCTGCACTTGCTCTTCATCCTCGCGAATAATGCCGCCGTATGAATCGGGATGACCGTCGAGCCCTATTACGAAGCAATTTGAGAGTGAGCCGACCTGGAAGTCGTTGCCAATTCCAGCCATTGGGCTACCTTGTGGCACAATGTAACGGAAGTCCTTAATCAGGTCGTAGACCTCCTCTTCGCTCATTGGATTAGGATATTTCTTTTCGATGCGAGCTATCTCCGAGGCTATGCGATGATGCATATCGTCGGGGGTTCGTTCGTAGAGATGTCCGAAAGAGTCTTTCAAGGCGTATTTGCTTGCCCAAACGCGGGCAGCAAGTTCATCGCCGTTGAAATATTCAAGGGCTCCGTTGTATGCCTCATCTCCGGTGTATTGTTTTGTGTGGTCAGACATTTTGGTTAAGCTGTATTGAAGTTTGAAATTATATTGCAAAGTTCGTAAAAAATTTCCAAAAATCATACATGGTTTTTATATGATTTCTGAAAAGTTGCTCAAAATGAGAGGCCATATTATTGAGAAATAGAAGAATATAAAATTTGTTTACATCAAAAAAAATCTTTTTTATCCAAGCATTGATTTCAGACGGTCTTCATCAAGGACGGTAAATATTAGTTTTCCGGAAGGTGTCAATGATGGGTCGGGAAGAGAAAGCAGTTGCCCTACAAGATTTTCCATTTCAGAAGGAGAAAGTTTTCTTCCCCTGACAATAGCAGCGCTTCTTGCCATAACAAGTGCCATACGCTCCATTATGTCGTCGACAGGATTGGAATTTGTGCCGTAGTTATCCGATTCTTCTCTTACTGATTCTAATATTCTCATCACAGTCTCTCGTGCGTCTGTCTGGCTGATCATAGTAGGAACGGCTGCAATGCTCCATTTATTCTCTTCTTCATATTCCAAAGAGAACCCGATTGCTGAAAGTTCAGCTTGCACTCTGGCAAGAGCATCTTGCTGTTCCGGCTCAAGGCTTATTGTCTCAGGGAAAAGGACTCGTTGACTTGTGACCTCCATTCTTCTTACGTTTCGAAGGCACTCTTCGAAAAGGATTTTTAAGTGTGCCCTATGTTGGTCTATGATCATGATCCCACTGCGTGAACTTGTGATGATGTATTTGTCGGCATATTGAAAACACTCTTTGCCTTGAGGGAGAGGATTGTCTTCAATTGCGGGTAAAACTCCTTCTACAGGCATTCTCTCTCGGACATCTTCTTCTTGACGATTCATGAATCTATCATAGAGAGTGTCCCAGTTTCTCACATTGCTTCGTCCTTCAGATTTGGGATAGAAGGAGCCATTTCTATTATATGGAGCAGAAGGTATGTTTTGATTAGGCGAAAAATCCACATCACTCCCTATTGCAAAAGGATTATAATCGGATGGCACTTCAATGTTTGGATTTTCAGGAGCGCCTCCTCCAATTGGTTGCACAGGAACTAAGTCCGTGTCAAAATCAATTTGGGGCGTTGCCGCAAATTTTCCTAATGCAGCCTTGACACTTGCACCGAGAATGCTGAGAATCTCCTTCTCCCTTTCGAGTTTCACTTCATTCTTGCTTGGATGGATGTTGATGTCAATCTCTGAAGGATCTACTTGGATCTTGACGAAATAGCATGGTTGGGTGTCGGTGGCAATAAGATTCTCAAAACATCCGGTGATCACCTTGTGCATCTTAAGATGGTTGATATGTCGGCCATTGGCAATTAGATGCCACAATGCATTGCGTCTGCGTGCAAATTCAGGACGGGAAACATACCCATGTATCTTCACAAGGTCGGTATCCACATCAATTGGAATCAACTGCATATTAAGGTTGTTTTTCCAAAGGTCGTTGATTCTTTGCAGCATAGTTCCGGGACGCAGGTCGATTTGGCGTGCTCCAGTGTCAATGCTTATGTGGATGTTGTTGTTGACGAGCGCCATTCTCTCAAATTCCCTCATGATATGCCCCAATTCTCCGGCATCAGACTTTAAGAATTTTCTGCGAGCAGGAAGATTGTAAAAGAGATTGCGAATACTTATCACTGTGCCTTTTTCACACATGCAGGGTTCCTGACTCTCAACTTGCGAACCGTTGATGATAATTTTGGTTCCCATTTGGGAGTCTTCGGTGCGAGTGCGGAGTTCAACCTGAGATATGGCACATATGGAAGGGAGAGCCTCGCCACGAAACCCCATGGTGCGCAGAGAAAAAAGGTCTTCTGCACTCTTAATTTTTGAAGTCGCATGGCGTTCAAAAGCCATACGGGCATCTGTCTCAGACATCCCTTTGCCATTGTCGATAACCTGAATGAGGGTCTTTCCAGCATCCTTGATGAATATTTTAATATCAGTGGCACCGGCATCGGCTGCATTCTCGACAAGTTCCTTGATCACCGAAGCCGGACGCTGTATTACTTCGCCAGCGGCTATCTGGTTGGCAACTGAGTCGGGAAGAAGTCTGATAATATCCATATTATTAATTTAATTATCGAATGCGAAAATTAATGGTTAAAAAGGTTAAGGGTTATTGTGCAAAATATTGATCAAGAAGTTCAGGGACTTCGCCAAGCTCATCATCCCAGCGAAGCACTCCATCTATCATCACTCGTTTCGGACGAATTGCTTCGAGCCAAAGGAATCCCGGAAGGTATTTTTGAGCTCTTTTCACGAGGAAAAGGGGAGTGGTGTTGCCAGTCACTTCGGGCCACATCTTTATCTTTTCCATATGTTTGTCTTTCATGTCAACTGTCATGTAGCTGCTTTCTGCGTCTACGAGTTTATTGAAAGATGAGTCATTTTCCATGGGGAGCATTATTACCTGAACATTGCCGTCTACGTAGAGACGTTTAAGATAACTATCTTCAAACCAAGCTTCCATCACTTTGCCTGAGAGTTGATTGTAGAAATCTTCGTCAACGTATTCAGCCATAAATCCAGTTTTTGGTAAGAGTGCATGGTCGGCTGTGGAGTCGTTGAAATGTACAATTATTTCTTCCCCATTCACTTGGCGTTCGCCACTCCACACTACAGGTTTTCTCTTCATGAAGAGCAAAGAGTCATTCTCATACACCTCAAGAGTGTCAGCCACACCTTGTATATCTTGATTGAAAAAGCGCGCCCTTGGATAAGCTTTGGCCACATGGTAATCACGTATTTCTTTGATTATCATTTCCTCTTCCTCCTCGTTTCCTGATTTAGCGGGAGATGTGGGAATCTTTGCAGAATCCGGAGAGTCGGGCATTTCGGAAGAATCGAAAGAATCAGGAATATCGAGAGAATCAGGAATCTCTAGAGACTCGATGGAATCGGGCATCTCTGGAGAATCTGGGATTTCGGAAGAATCAAGAGAATCGAGAGAATTTGAAATTTTGAGAGAATCAGGAATCTCGAGTATTTCAGGGCTTTGGGTAATAACTGGTTGGTGCTTTTCCTTAATAATAGCAAGCATTGCCCTTAACAGCCCTTTCATTTCTTCTTGTGAGATAGGAGCAAGCATTTCCTCATCATCGTATGTCCATTCAAGATATTGATAATTTTCAGCATCAAAAGGTGCTTGAATGAATTTTGAGGGATAGAACTTTGGTTCCCAAATAGTGTCTTGGAGTATGTATGTGAATATAGTGTCAGCTCTCAAGAAAAGAGTGTCGGGTCGGGAATATTCCTTCAATAATGGATAATCGGTGGCAAATGCTTCCTTGGTAGAGTCATTATACATTCCGAATCCGCTAATCAAAATTATTTTATTTGCGGTGTCAGTAATGACAGTGGGCTGGCCAAGTTTGGTGATATCCCTGTATTGATATGCACGACTGATTCGTGTATGATTGTCATATACGATAGAATCCCCTTCAAGCACAGTTGCGCGTCCTAATGAATCCTTATGGATAATAGTTGAGCGATCGTGCATCTCAAGGTTGCCAATCTGCGTGTTATACCATCCTTTTGTGGTGAAGATGGTGTCGTTCGGTCCATATATGTCAGTTGGACTATCAATTCGGGCCATATGGGTGGCGGTATTGTAATAGAGAGTGTCGCTGAGCAGGGAGAAATTATCCTGATGGTTGATAAGCTCTACATCATAGAAAAATTCTGCGTCTTTGGTTCGGCTGTTGTATTGTCCGAAAATGGAAGTCAATGTGTTGACATCGTCTCTGAGTAATCCTCCGCAACCATAGAATCCAATTTCCAGATCTACGTCATAGTCGAGCGTGTCGGTGAGCAATTCCCCTGTAGGATCTTTCAGCTTCACTTTTGGCTCGCTTGGACCATTTGTGAGTTTTGCAAGTTTTGCATCACCATTGTAGAAGAGTTGGTCGGCATATACGAAAAGAGTGTCTCCTTGTTCCATCCTGATGTGTCCGAAAGCATCAAGAGAATTAATTTCAGGGTAATAATAAGCGGAGTCACAAAACATCCAGAGAGAACCTTGTCGGAACTTCACATTTCCGGAAACGATTTGCTTTTCGGTTGTGTCGTTCCAAGTTGGCTGAAGTTTGTAAAGGCTGTCTGCTGACTCTAAGAAAACCTTGTCGCTCTGATATCGGTTTTCAGTTGGAATTATAGGTTTGATGGGCTTTGTAGGAGCCGGTCGGGTATATGTCTCCTCCTTCTTTTGTGCGGCTTTCCTTTTTGCTTGCTGAGCATATGCACAGAAAGCTATATCGCCGAAAAACATCAGCGATATAAGTCCAATGACAATGAGAATACCTTTCTGATACCGAGTCATTTATTTTTCTTTCTCCCATCCTTCATAGCGGAACTCGCAGTTGTTCCACCCGTCGGAAATATGCACATATGTGTCTTTAATCTTCTGCTCTACCCAATCTTTGATGATTTTCTGGCGCGCATGGTTCTCATACATGTTTTTAAGCATGTTATAGTCTTCTTGGAGATTTGCCTTATGTCCTGGAACTCTCTCATGAAGTTTTACGATGACAGCCACTTCTTGATTCTTACGATCGTTCATAATGAAAGGTTGGCTCATCTCGCCGGGTTGCATATTCTCAATTTTTTGAGCAATCTCAGTGGGAAGATCCTGCATTTCGAAGCGTGTAGAGCCGAAACGCTCGCTCATATCGTTGCTGTTGATCATTATTCCTTTGTTGTTTCGGGAATCCTTATCCTGGCTGAGGACGCGGGCACATTCTTCGAATGAGACTGTTCCTGCCGCAATTTCTTTTCTTATTGAGTCGAGACGCATTGTGGCATCGCGCAGGTCTTTATCGCTGACATGAGGGCGGAGAAGAATATGGCGTACATTCACTTGATCGCCCTTTCTGTCGATAAACTGAATTATATGGTAGCCATATTCAGTCTCTACGATACGGCTCACTTTCTTCGGGTCGTTCAAATTGAAGGCTACATTAGCAAATTCTGGCACATAAGTGGATCTGTTGGCATATCCAAGTTCTCCACCTTTCATCGCGGAAGCCTGGTCTTGGCTATACATGATGGCCAGTGTGGAAAATGGTGTTTCCCCGGAGTTTACACGTTCGGTGTAATCCCGAAGACGAGCCTTGACATCTTCAATCTCTTGCTTTGGGATAATGGGATTGAGTTGAATTATCTGCACCTCAACTTGCATCGGAACGTAGGGGATACTATCTTCCGGAAGTTTTGCGAAATATTTTTTCACATCATTTGGAGTTGCCTTTACGTTTTTTGTAAGATTGCTTTGCACAGTCTCCATGATGTAGTTAGTCTTCATCTTCTCTAGAATCTCATCGCGGAGCGCATTCCATGGTTTCCGGAAATATTCCTCCACTTTTTCTTTGCTTCCGAGTCCGTTGATGAAATAATTCATCTGCATTTCCACACGGCTTGAGAGTTGGCTTACAGGAGCCTCAATAGTGTCAAGCTTTCCTTGATGTAGATAAAGTTTCTCCACAGCAAGATTTTCAGGAATCACACAGTAAGGGTCTCCTCCAGGACTGATGCCCTGACCGCGCATTTGAGCATATTCGTCTTCTATTTCAGATTTGTAGATGGCGTTGTCTCCTACGATCCAAGCCACTTCATCAATTACGTTCTTTTTCGGACCCTCTTTTGGGGAAGCATCAGCCAGCATCGCGATTGAAATTGCTGCTAAGCCTGTCAGTCCTATAGTTGTTATCTTTTTCATTTGTTTTCTATGAAGTATTTACCTTCTTTCAAAATATTGTTGTCAACAGCAGATTTTCGAAGAGCCTTTATGAGGCCAGCTTCGTAGTCGGCTAAGTTTTGAGTCGTCATCCTGTCTTCAATCACCGGGATTGCATATTCTTCCGGCATAGTGTCTCCGCTTTTCCGGAAGTCTGTCAGGTGAAGGATATAGATTGTGCCGTTAAGTTCAGTTTCAAAGTCAACCGTTTCAGCCACAAATTTATCGGCATCTCCCAATTTATGTGGAATATCGCCTGCTATGGCATCGAAATCCACCCATCGGTCGGCAAAATAACTGAAGCCTGTAGCTTCACGGCGTCCTGTGTTCTCAAGTGCATCATACGCTTCGGGGTCTGCGATTTTCATCCAGTTCCTTATGTCATCGAGGTGGCTGGAAGAAGCCGGGAGACGAATGTATAAGCCTTTTACTATAGGGCGTTCCAGCTTAAGTTCTTTGAGATGCGTCTTATAGTATTCCTTGGCTTTGTCCATGTCGACAGGTTGCACACCGTTTTGTCTCATTTTCCTGCGATAAGAGTCTGCTATTAAGCTTCTTCTATACTTGTCAGTGAGAGCATTTATTCTGTCAATATCGTCGATCTGGTTTGCGGCAAGATCCTCAAAAAGGAATCCCTCAATCCATTGATCTATGATTTTTTTGATGAGTATCGTACTATCTTCCGGCGATATGCCTGAGGGTAGTTGCTTCACTACATCAGGCATCAGAAGGACAGAATCGCGGTATTGGGCCACGATGTCATCGTCGGTAGCAGACGCATTGCTCTCACGCCTGCACCCGACAGCGATTCCAATGCTGCACAGAATTATAAAAACACTTTTTCTCATCAAAAAGCAAAATTACAAAAAAAATCGCATCTATGCAACAAAAAAGTTCAGAAAGAAAAAAGAAAACCTTGGCTTTAATGCCAAGGCTTTTGGTAATTTCTATAGTATCTAAAATAAATAAGATGGCTATGATAGATACATAAGATAATGAAAATTATTTTACTTTCTTAAGAACTTTCTCATTTACTTTCACTGGGTAGCGGGCTTTAAGTTTCTCAATCCAGTCAGTCTCGAGTTGGTTCTGATAGTCGCTTGTCACCAGACTTTTGACATCTGTCATAGTCTCAGGTGCAGAAAGCAGTTTAGGATCGTAGATGAAGTAGACAGAATATTTCTTATTGCTCGGAGTCACAGGGTCGCCGCCAAACATTACATTGTCTACCATTGCATTCTGACCTTGCTCCATAAGGATTCTGTCCAGTGAAGCTTTTCCTACAAACTTTTTTCGTGCAGCTTTGAAATCATCATCATTTCTGACATCTTTCAGCGCTACTCTAACAGCATCGGCTACGGAATCATTGGCTGCTTGAACTAAAATTCCTTTTACGTGAGGTTTTGTCCAAGTATAGTCACCTCGGTGAGCATTAAAATAGTTGTTTAGACCATCGTTGTCTTTGGCAGCCTTGTCCCAGACTTCACGAAGGCTTGCCTCATAAAGGAGAGATCCTTCGCGGTATTCATTGAGAAGGTTTCTGTAGTCAGGTTCATTTGAATAAAGCCACTCATATTCAGTTTCTTTGAGTTGTGTGTCAAGATGGTGGGCGAAATATCTTCTAAGTTCGCTTGCAGCAGTCTCACCATCAGGAATATCAAATGGTCTTACAGTTGCAGCCCATTCAGCGAGGGAAATGCCTCTTTTCCCAATTTTTGCAATCTCAATAGCTCCCATGCCTGTTGCATCTAAGGCTTTGATATGCCAAGTGCTGTCAAGTCCAGTTTGTGCCACTTGATTGCAGATCAGGTCGATATTCTTTTGGTTTAGGACGCCTTTGTGTTTTTTTGCCAATTTGTTTAGTAGGTTTTTCTCTACGAGATCATATCTTTCATCTTGTGGGTTTGCGATTCTCTTAAGGATTGCGGGTTTCAATTCTTCGAGGGTTGCGGGACCTTTAGCATCAAGTTTGCGTATCACATGCCATCCAAATTGGCTTTTGACGGGCTTCGATATCTCATTGACTTGAATTGCAAATGATGCTGAGTCAAAAGGCTCTACCATCATTCCGGCACCAAACCAGTTCAGTTTGCCTCCCTGTCGGCCTGAACCTTTGTCGTCACTAAGTTCGCGTGCAAGATCTTCAAATTTTTCAGGATTGGCTATAACTGCATTATAAATGCTGTCGATGCTTGCTTTTGCAGCGGCCTGTTGTTCGGCTGTAGCCGTAGGAGGCACCATCTTCATGATGTGCTCTACGAGAACTGTACCACGGGCAGGACGTTTGTGTCCTCCTTTCAAGATATGGAATCCTTGTGGAGATTCCACGATTTCAGAATATTCTCCTGGTTTGAGAGAGTACGCGGCTTTTTCAAAGGCGTAAGGGAATCTTCCGGCTGTGATGTATCCCATTCTGCCACCTTGATTGCTGCTTGCACGGTCTACTGAATATTTTGCTGCGAGTTCAGCAAAATCACCACCGTTTTTCAGCACATTGAGAATGGAATCAGCTTGATGGCGGGATGCTATCATTTCCTTGTCATTAAGACTCTTTGCAAGCATGATATGGAATGCCTCTGCTTCCTCACGGCTCATATCGTAAGCTTCCTTTACGAGCAAGTTGAGATATAGCGAGTCGGTCATATAAGGAGTAGCGAGGTCGCTCTTATACTGATCCATCTCTTTACGGAATGCAGACATTGTATCGAGTTTTTGAGCAAGGGCATCAGCAACCTTAAGCTTGTAGATTTTAAACATTTCAGCGTATTCCTCAAGACTTTGGGGATCTACTTGTTGCTGCTGGTTCTTGTGGTAGAGGTATTCAAATTCAGAGCGTGGCACGTCCACGCCATTGACCGTCATGATCACTTCATCCTTGGCAGAAGCGCTTAAAGCGCATGCCGCGAGAAGGGCAAATGTAGCGATAGGCTTTCTATTCATCTTTATTTTAATATGATATAACCACTATGGGAAAAAATCAAAAAAAGGAGCGAAGCCATAATGCTTCACTCCTATTTTAACGCAATATTAATTGGAAAATTGTATAGTAAGGCTTCAATTTTCATCTTTAGATCCTGTAGTTTCGTTCCTTATTCATGATACTCGTAGTTAAACAACTGTAATTTCAAGGAAATTGGCTTAAGACAGTATAGGCAAATCCGGATTCTCTCCAAACATATACTGAGTAAAGAACTTAACCAAACTTACGTTTACGGCATTCCCAAATTGCTTGTAAGCTTGAGGTTGTTTTGCATCAGGCTTAAAATTCTCTGGAAAACTCTGTAGTCTCGCACATTCTCTAGGAGTTAGGAATCGTCGGCGAGAACCTACTATTGAGGTCTGCACAATAGCAACGAGAGCTGGGAAATAAGAATTAACTTTCACTCTTATGCCCGATGGTCGCAATTGGAATATCTGATTCCATATATTGGGATGTTTTGTCTGTCCAGCTTGCCATTCCAATTTTGCTTTTGCTCCAAAAAACAATGGGTTTTTACGAGCACGTTGCAACCAGTCGGAGATGAACTCTCTATTTTCTACAAACAATTCGTTATTTTTCAATATAAATTTTTGTTTCCAACTAGGATATTGGCTTAAATCCTCATTCTGATCAAGGTCACAAAGCCGGTCTGACCATATTGGGAAGCCAGGAAGTTTGGAAACCTTTATATTTTGAATAAACTCGTTCCACAAATCAATAAGATTCTCCATATCATGAGATATACGATACTCCTTAATGTTTGTAATTTCGCTATCATCTTGAAGAATATCTTCTATTGTGCAGGGAGGGATTTTTTTCTTGTCAAACTCAAACGGTCGGATTTCTCCAATGTCTTTTCGGACACACATTATGTAGACTCTCTCTCGATGCTGTGGCACTCCAATATAATGAGGACTAAAGATGACAGGTTCGGGAAGCAGATTATAGCCTAATTCCTGAAGTTTGTCATGTATAACTCTCCAAGTATTCCCATTGTCGTGGCTTGCAAGATTGCGAACATTTTCAAGTAAAGCATACTTTGGCCTATGATATTCCAATATACGGCAAATATCGAAGAATAGTGTTCCCTTAGTCTCATCATCAAAACCGAGTCTCTTCCCTGCTTTGGAAAAAGCCTGACAAGGAAATCCCCCACACAACACATCGTGAGCCGGAATATCTTTAGCGGCAACTTTGGTTATGTCCCCTACGGGCTTAATACCGTAATTAATCTCATAAGTCTTACGGCAATCGGCATCAATATCACTGGCAAATACACATTCTCCACCTAATGCCTCCATAGCTTGATGAAAACCACCAATCCCACAAAATAGATCGATAAATTTGAATGGTTTCATCTTCAATATGTATAGCGGAAAACAACATAATTGTCATTCTCCAATGTTTTCTTATCTATATTGAATTTAGGTGCTCTGCTACTCCCATCTTGTTGTCTACCTTGATTGAAAGTCTTCAGGGCATCTCGAAAATTAACTCTGTTAAGTTCAATAATAGACATTTTAATAAACCTAACGCTATGTTTCATACGGCTATGATAAGACATTTCATCTTTATCATAAGATGGATCAACACTTTTGATATACCGATTTCGTGATAATGTAGCTTCATAACCACGGTCTGAGTCTTTTATTGTCTCATGTTCGTAGATTACATACCAGAACTTATTGTATCTGTATATACATTCTACCAGGCTTTCCTGATCATTTCCAGGAGTCTCTTTCTTTGAAATGTCACTGGCCTTCAAATCGCCGTAGAAATCAGATTCTTCAAATCGAATATCAAAGTCTAAATCTCCCTCGCGCTTGTTAGAACTTCCCACATAGCGCATCTGATTTTGGAAGTTATTCTCACGGGTAAATTTGTCAAACTCAAATTCTAAAAACCATCCTGCCCATTCAGTCTGGCGCCACTGAGACCACTCTCCTTCGTGCATTTTCTGGATAATGTCAAAAGCATACAACCATTGGCCAAAAGGATATCCGCAATTGAATTGTCGGAATAAATCAAAAAGAGTGGTTTCAGATTTCAAAGAATTGTCGAGATAGTCTTTCAACTTATCATTTCTAATAGCAACTATTGTATTCCCAAATTTGTCTTCTTTGCGAAAAACTCCGTAGGTCATTGCCTGATACAAGTCATTGATATACACATGAGCAGATGAATTATGTAATCCATGCTGCATATAAGTGTCCTTTAAAAAATCCACAAATATTATGTTGCCATTATAATGATATACACCTAAAAACCTAACATCATATTCAAGATGATTATAATTGATCGCGTTGCAAAAGTCTTGATACCATTCCGGCAACTGAATACGCTTTTTGAATATAGGATGCGGATTGCCAAGATACGTTATGCACTTAGTCAGCAGAATGATTTTATTGTTATTATGACTATAGACAATAACACGCTTGTCTAAAATCTCTTGTTTATAAACATTCTCTTGTCCAAGCCAATTACTCAAAGCAGCATAGATACCAGTCTGAGTCAAAGGCTGATCTTGAGCAATAGTTATAGATGTGTCAAATTGTATTTGTTCGCTATTTGCATTCATAAACTAAAAATCAATATTTGAACTCAATTAATTATAAGTTCCTCAAGAGTAGAAATGTAAGGGGAATACCGATGTCTTTTGTAATTTGGTTTCCCGAGTTGTCTTGCTATCGAATCTTTCAACCTAAAACATAAATATGAGTTACCTATCGTGGTGAATCCAAGTGAATTTAGGAAGGCAGCATCAGCGAGTACTGGTTCTTCTCCATCAAGTTCATAAAACTCAGCATCATTATTGTGATGAATCAATATGAATTTTGGAATTGAAGAGCAATCTTCTTTGAACATAGAGCCCGATCGACCATCTGAACGAACATAATATAGACAATTCTTAATAATCAATCTCTTATGGTCTTTATTTTTATAATACCCTACTAAAACGGGAATCTTATGAGTTGTTGTTTCTTGTTTTGGTATTTTGGGTGAAGGAACAATATATTTAAAAGCGTTGAGAATGGATTTTGCTATCTCATTAGCCAATCGAGGAGGAACAGCATTGCCAATCATTTTATATGCATCCTTTATATTATCATATTCAAATATGAAACTATCGGGGAATGTTTGTATTCTTGCACATTCCCTAACGCTCAATCTTCTATAATCCGACAATCTATCCTTTTGAAAATTCCAATTCTCATGTCCATAATACATCATCTTAGGAGAAGAAGGATGTAATGGAGCAAAAGCGGCTGTGGCATTTATTGTGAATGAAGGTTGATGCCATCCTCTTCGTCTGTTGCCTCTATAGTAAAACGGTCCAAACTTTGACGAAAGTACGTCATGATTGTGGAAACGACTATATATATTTTTCTCTTTTAACTTTCCGGATACAAAATATGGAGCGACATCCGATATATCTCCAATCGCTTGTTCAAGAGTGATTGGTTCAGTAGAGGTGGGGGAAGGAAATTTGAAATCTATATTAAGATCTTTTTTGAATCCTACAAAAAATACCCTTTCTCTGTTTTGGGGAATTCGATACTTGACAGCATCAAGAAGTTCCCATTTGACATCGTAGCCGGCATCTTCAAGTCTCAATAAGAAATCATCAAATACATATTTGAACTTGTCGTCGAGCATACCTTTTACATTCTCTATAACAAAGAATTTTGGTTGCTTAGCATGGATAAGTTCAATATATTTTAAGAATAATTGTCCACGTTGATCATCTAATCCCTTCTGCTTTCCACCGACACTCCATGATTGACACGGAGGCCCTCCAATAAAACCGTCACAATCAGGAATGGAAGCAGGATTTATTTGGCACACATCCCCAAGAATAAACTCTGTATTTGGATGATTCTTAATATAAGTGGCACGACAATGAGGTTCGAACTCATTAGCCCAAACTACATCAAATCCAGCTTGTCGGAAGCCGAGATCAAGACCTCCGCAACCGGCAAAGAACGACACCACTTTCATTTCATTAAATTTCTTCTATGCAAAATTAATATAAATGTTTTAGATTTCCAAATAAAAGAAAAAGGCATACGTTGTAGAACGTATACCTTGTGGGTGATAGGTCTGACGGTTGAGAAACCGTCTTCTCCATAGTTAGTCGGCTTGGTTTAGGCCTGGATTTTGGGCGAGTTTGTCGAGGACGTATTG
>CAZCZX010000038.1:0-18247 GCA_964503095.1 uncultured Sangeribacter sp. | reverse complement strand
GTTGAACGAGCAACGCAGAAGCCTCACGCGGAATATGTGTACGTATTGCGTCAATAGCACGCGCTCACGCGCTTGCTAATACGGAATATACACATCCACAAGGCATCTACCGTTGCTGCTATCCTGACTAACCTGAGAAAGTTGCGAAGTTTCTGATGGTCAAGAAAGAGCGTCGAGTAAACGCTTTTGAATCAATAAATTAAAAATACATCTCAATGTATTTTTGCAGATTCCCACCCACATTTGCCCCGGACCGGGGCTTCTGCAATGCGGTCTGCAACCGCAAAGTTAATAATAGTTTTTGAATTATCCAACCTCTAATCACGATTTTTCGTAAGGTTGATAGAAAATAAGCAAATATATGAGGAAGAGGAATCGGAAGAAAAAGCAACCTGTCGGAATTTCCGACAGGTTCGCAAAGAGGGATTGATTCAGATGACAGTGCCTTTTAATTTTCATTGACCGGTCTGCGGAATCCAATCTGTGGCTTCCGGGCTGCGGCTATTTCGCTTTTGCGAGGCGGAAGGTAACCGGATAGGTATACATCGTATTGGCCGGCTTGCCTTTGGCATATCCCGGTGTCCAGTTCGGCATGCTCTTTATTACGCGCAGTGCCTCATTATTGAGCGCGTCGTTGATTCCCTTCACTATTCTCGGCGCCGCTATATTACCATGTTTGGTGATCAGGAACTGCACTATCACGCGTCCTTCTATCTTATCCTTCGCCGCGCTTGCCGGATATTGTATATTTTCCTCAATCCACTTGCCAAGCCCTTCCGATCCTCCTTTGAATTGGGGTGCCACAGGGATTTCGCGCATATCGTATACCCGTCTCAGTTCCGGATCATTTTGTGCTGCCTCCTGCGACTTACGTGGAAGCTCGAATTTCACGAGCCGCATTTCCCGCGTGTTGACCGGCTTGCCCTTATATATGGCTGGCTCCCATCGGGGCATGGATTCAAACAGCCTGATTGCCTCGCGTTTCAGCGACTCATTCACATTCTTGCTCACTTCTTCGTTGATGGCTACGTCTTTGATTGATCCGTCGGAGCAAACCGTAAAGTTTACCCACACGTTTCCCTCGATGCCTTTCTCAGCGGCTTTCTTCGGGTAGTTAATATTCTTGTCGAGCCATGCCCAGTAATTATACATAAACTCGCCGTCGCCGGTAAACTGAGCCACTACGTCGCACATCCGCGGCAGGAGTATTTTCTTATCGTCGGGCATGTCGGAATTGAGGATTGAATCCGCTTCCGTATACTCCTTACGCCGTGATTCCCTGGCTCGGTTCAGGGCGTCGAGCATCTCATCGTCCACTTTCGGAAGTTCCTTCATTCCGTGCTCCTCACACCATGCCTTAACGCGGTTGATCTCATCAAGGGTCTCGTCGTTGATATCGGCGAGAATACCGGTGAATACCCGATACTTGGTAGGGAAGGAGAAATCTGATTGCCCGGCAGACAGCCTCTCAATTTCCACAAAGTATTCCGACGGATTGTCGCCGTAGCGGATGTTGGCGAGGGCCTTGCGTATCAACGCGTCCTTATCCTTTACCGCCATACGGTTATACATCACCCTGATGAGCATGGCGGGATGATTCTTTTTTCTAAGGTATATGCCGATGCCTTTGTCGTATGCGTCCATGAAGCGTCTGCCGCGCGGCATATCGAACTCGTAAGTGGCCACAGTGTCGGCGTTGGCATATTGCGACATGTCGTCGCCGGCTATTATGTTGATCATCTCCCTCACGTCGAGGTTCATGTTGTCATTTATCATCCTAAGGTCAGATTCTATCCCTGCGCTCGCGTGAGTTGACCATATATAGGTAGGTTCGGATTCTCCGGGCAGGATAAGGCGCACCTGCGGATAGCAGATTGCGCTGCGGCAGCTGTCATCCTCTGCTATAGCCTCTATGTCGATAGGGCGGCAGTCCATATTCAGGTTCCGGTCTCCTGTGCCGATCGAGGTCTTGACGTCGGAGACACCCCTTACGTTGGCCGGCTTATAGCCCTGCGGCAGGGAGATGTAGACGTCGTGCTTACTGAGGAGTTCTACATAGTCCTGATATGCCTTGTCTGTATCCTTGTAGTCGATAGGATTTATGATTATTCCCTGTGCGGCTGAAGATGTGAGCAGCAGGATGGCTGGTATGAGTGCAGTTTTTTTCATAATTATAAATAATTGAGAATTTGGAATCTTTTATTGAGAGAGAAAGACGAGATGAACTGAATTCTGAACTTTCAGAGCATTGACAGGAACAATTCCCTGTCTTTTGCCGGATGCTCCTCGATATGCTTCTTGATGCGGTGGCGCATGGTGCGGGCAGCCCCCGTAGATTTAATTTCCAGTATTGTCGTTATCGACTGGATGGAGAAGTCGGCAAATGAAAGCATTACGAATCGGTAGTTGCGCTCCGTCATTCCGGGATATTGCTCCCTGAAGCGCGCCATAATGTTGTCGAAATAGTCGTTCACGAAACCTTCTATTCCCGCCAGTGTCTCATCGCTGTGGAGTGTTGAGACCAGACGCGTCACGTTCTTCCCCAATATCGCATATCCGTCGCTGGTCTCGGGCACGCAGCTTGAGAGTTCGCACAGAGAGTTGATGATAGCGTAGTGTCGGCGTGCCTGTCGTTTGTCTGCGGGTGACTCTCCGGCCGCTGCTGCCTCCGCGTCGTGCCGGTCTATAATCTTCTGCAGCCTGTCGATGTCTGAGATCAGGGTCTCGCTCTGGTCGGCCTTCTCTCTGAGTCGGCGGCGGTAGAAGAGCGTGACGGCAACTATGAGCGCCGCCATAAGGATGGCGATGGCCGCCGCCATCCACATCATGCGCCGGGTGGTGCCGAGTTCTTCGTGGCGGCGTTCAGACTGCTCCTTATAGTAGTCGCTCACTATCGCCGTGTAGGGATGGGTGAGCAGATGCTGACGTGAGCCCACATACGCACCATAATGCCGGTTGAAGGCTTCAAAGGCCGTGCGGTAGTCGTGGAGCCCTGCGGCGAGCAAGGCCTCGCTGAGATTCAGTTCGGCGCTGTCGGCCGGCTCGAACATGTAGGTGCGCGCCTCTTCAAGAGCACGGGCAGCCGAGCCGTAGTCTGCCATGGCGCAGTAGATCCGCGCCTTCTTCGACCATTCCGCCGACGTCAGTTCGTAGGCGAACATCTCAACAGAGTCAAGATGACTGATCGCTTGCGGATATTCCCTGCGGCTGAGTCTGGCGTTAGCCATGGCGCGGTGATAGGCGGAGTTGAATGCCGGCGCGTCGTTCATCTCGGGGTTGCGGCGCACTGAGGCAAGAACCTGCAGGGCGCTGTCGGCTCGCTCGAGCGAGATCAGTGCTTCAGCGAGCGAGAGTTCCTCTCCGATGGCATGCACGGGGCGCCGGGCAAGGTCAAAATAGTGGCGCGCCGAGTCTGCATATTCAAGATGTTTCGACTCTACCAGGAGCGAACGATATATGTCGGCCTGCTCCCTGTATGCCATGCCGCAGTAGAAATCATCACCTGCGGCCCGGGCCTTCCCCGCGGCCTCGATCAGCGAGATAAGGGCTGCCGCGTAGTCCTTGTTATAGCCATGTATCACTCCATTATAGTAGAGTGCCTGAATTTCCAGACTGTCGCCGCGCCCCCTGAAATAGTCTGCCGCCATCGTGGTCAGCGAATCATTATGGAAGCGTTTAAACGCCTTCTCGTTGGCTTTGGCGAGCAGCAGCGCATGCCATGCCTGAGTCTCGGCATCGGCATCGCGGGTGTCGAGTTGCTCAAGTATCTTCAGGGCTGAATCGGGTTGCTCATTCACCAGACGGTCGGCCTCCATTAGTGGCTCGCGTGCATTTCTGCGGTCGCATGCAGCTACCGTCAGGGCCAATGTCAATATGAGTGTAAAACTTGTTTTCATGGTTGCAAAATTAGGCAAAAAATCAATCTTCAGCAAATTTCAGCACATCACACGGCATTACATCGGCCTATTTTGCGATGTGTGTAAATTATTGAATATCAATCTTAAACTTGCAGGCGGCCAAAAATAGTTTATTACAAGGCTATATGAAGTGAAACACGTCTTCAGTCAGATGGCTGAAGACGTGAAATTGAGCATAAAAAATCCCTGGTCTTTGATTCGCACTTACGGCGGATCAGTGATATTCGGCGTAGTGGGCACCCCGAGGGGTGGGGTCGGTCACCACTACCGGCCTCCGGTATATTTTGTGTTTCAACTCACGCACCCACACGGGGTGCGACTCGATTATTGCATATAATAGATCTTATATTGCCAATCACTGCTCTTTATATCGAGCCTATTGTAGAGGGGAAAAGACCCCATAAACAAGAGAAAGGCAATTTATAATGAAAGAGTCGTGTAAGGAGTATGCTTTGTTTATAGTTTCTTGAAGAAATACACTTGATAATACGCCCATTTTTTTGTAATTTTGCCTAAGAATCATCAAATATCTGACAGACTTATGGCCGCCTGCAAGACAAAAACCAACAAAACTAAGAAAGGAATAAAGAAATCCAACCCTTTAAATGCCACTCATCGCCCGGAGAATATGACACCGGAGCAATGGCAGAGGGCTTTGCGCCGACAGGTGGCCGCTAAGGAACATTTCGGAATTAGTATGCCATTCCGTCAGGGGGATGCATTTGTTGTGTCAAGTGCAAAAAGTGGTCGGTCATATAGAGTGCATTATTTCGGGCCGGAATCTACATCCAACAGATGCGAGTGCATGGATTTCAAGACAAGCCGTCTGGGTACATGCAAGCATATCGAGGCCATCTCCCTTGCAAATAATGGAAAATTTGTCAGAAAAACTTATGGAAGCCCATCACATACATTTGTATATGTGGATTATCCGGCAGGACGAAAGATAAAGATCCATCCGGGACAAGGAATATCGTCTGAATTGAAAACACTTGTCACGACACTTTTTGATACCAACGGGGAGATAAAGGATCTGCAGGCAGACCCTTCTGAATTTATACGGAAAGCAAAGCAAATTGATGAGACTTTTGAATGGGAACCGGATGCACTCAGCATTTTGATTGAGGAGCGCGATAAGATGCGCCGTAAGGAAATCATAGCGAAGAGATATGCAACTTCTCTTTTTGACGGATTGCTCAAGACATCTCTCCATCCTTATCAAGCCGATGGGGTGAGATTCGCATTCGAAGGAGGACGCACCATAAATGCTGATGAGATGGGTCTTGGCAAAACTGTGCAAGCTATAGCGACAGCCGAATTGCTGAAACGTGAAGGACTCGTGGGGTCTGTCATCATTATCTGCCCTACCTCGCTAAAATACCAATGGCTATCAGAAATCAAAAGATTTACAAATTCTACAGCCATCGTGGTGGAAGGCAATATAATTAAACGTAAGGAGCAGCTCGACGACTTCCGTTATTTCTATAAGATATGCTCTTTCCACGCAATGAGTAATTCCGTTAAGGCAGATTATATCCCACATACCGATATGATTATCTACGACGAACTGCAACGATTGAAAAACAAGGAGACCCAGATGGGCAAACAATTACGCAAACTGCAGTCGCAATACGTCATGGCTCTTTCCGGAACGCCGTTGGAGAACAAGCTCGATGAACTCTATTCCGTCACCCAGCTTGTAGACCAATACGTTTTGGGGCCATACTATAAGTTTAACGCGGAGACCACTCTCACAGATGAACTGGGTAAGATAGTAGGTTATCGCAACCTCCATACAGTTGCAGAAAAACTAAAAGACACGCTTATCCGTCGGAAGAAAGCAGATGTAAAATTGCAGATGCCGGCCCGTACAGACACGAATCTCTTCGTGCCTATGACAAAGGAGCAGATGAGCATCCATGATGAGTACAAATTTAATGTATCAATACTCGTCAACAAATGGAAACGTTTTAAATTCCTGAGTGAAAATGACCGCAAGAGGCTCATGCTGTTCCTTTCGATGATGAGGATGGTATGCGACAGCACATTCATTCTTGATCAAAAGACACGTTTCGATACGAAAATAGGCGAGGCTATGGCCATCATTTCCAGTCTTCTTGACAGCGAAGATGGGAAAGTGGTCATATTCAGCCAATGGGAACGTATGCTCCGTATTTTGGCAGGTGAACTTGAAGGAAAAGATCTGGATTTTTGTTTTCTTCATGGCGGAGTTCCATCCGCAAAGCGTAAAAATCTTATTGACCGATTCCGCGATGATCCGGATTGCCGCATATTCCTTTCTACTGACGCAGGGGCAACCGGACTTAATCTTCAGACAGCTTCGCTTCTGATCAATCTTGACCTTCCGTGGAATCCGGCTGTGCTGGAACAACGCATTGCACGAATATATCGGCTCGGGCAGGCAAATCCGGTTCAGATTATCAACATGATCGCAAGGAATACGATCGAAGAGCGTATGCTATCCACCTTGAAATTCAAGTCAAACCTCGCAGCCGGAATTCTTGACGGAGGCGAAGACGCTGTATTCTTCGACAATAACAAGTTTGAAAAAATAGTGGAAGTGGTAGATGACGTTCTTCAAGAGCCTATAGCCACGGACACGGCGCCTGAGGAGTCAGAGGAAAAGGAAGCAAAGCCGGATGAGCAACTTACTCCCAACCTGAAGCCGGATGAGCAAAACAAGGAACCTGACCAAAGAGACGGCACGCATCAAAAAACCGAGACACCGATTGGAGCAGGCTCAGTCACTATAGACTCTGCCAATGATGCTGACAAAAGAGATTTATACAATGATTCTGATTCTGCATCATCTCATTCCGGACACTCGTCGTCAGAATCTCACCACACTTCTGAGAGGATTAGGCAGACTGTATCCGGAGGTCTTGAAGCGTTAGGCAAGGTAGCCGAGATGCTCCGCTCTCCAGAGTCTACGGCGGCTCTGGTAGATGCGCTTGTGAAGGAAGATCCGGAGACGGGTCAGACCTCCCTCAATATTCCGGTTCCTAACAAATCCACTGTGGTTAACATTCTTTCGGCTTTCTCAGCCTTCCTCAACCGATAGCAGCAACCAAATTTAATCAAAAAAGTATTTAATCGACAAATCAATCGGACAAACAAATTTTCGTTGTTTATCCGATTGATTATCTTTTGTTTAGGCGCGATGAGGCGATCAATATTCCTCTTCGTTTAAGAGTATTATATAAACTAATAATCAACGTTTTAACTGTTTCTGAATGTAATTTAGCCAAACAAACCAGACCATTTAAGACGGTCTGAGGCGATTGGCCAAAAAAACGTCATTTTTATTAGCCAAACATTTGCCAAACAAATACTCACACTCAATTAGAATGTCTTGTTCTATAAAAGCTAAACAAATTGTATATTTAATACCTTAAAAGCTAAACAGGGATATGCGATACTAATATGTTTATCTTCAGTAGTTAGCATTATCGTAGATTCTGATCTGGCAGCTGTAATCTTCTTTCCAATCTTCTCTATGTTTCTGAAATGAATATACTTGTTTGAAACCTTTCAATCTCTCTGCAAAAATATCCATCCTCTTGCCTCTTCCTTCTTCTGGATAAAACGGGCTCACCATTACTATTACATGATGTGATTGTTTCTTAGCATTTAAAACCCTTAGAATACCATCCTCGGAAAACTCCGGCATATCTACCACATTTGACAATAAATGAATGACATAATCCTCTTGAATACAGAGATCTTGCGGATGAATAGATTGTTCTTGAGCTACGATAGTCGAGATCCAAGTTTTAGGAATAATCCATTCTATAAATCCAATTGCCCTATTGAGACAAATCTTTGATGGATCAAAAAGAGAAAGATCGGTTATCGTGTTTAGACTCAATTGTTCTTTCTCCATATAATCACTAAATATCATCGATGCCAAACCTTGACCGCAACCCCAGTCAATAACGGATATATTTCTATTATGTAAAGATTCAGGTAAGTGCTTGAACGCTTTCAATAATTTTTGTCTGTGGATTTCTCCATAGAAATGTAAATAAGCATCCATCTGATCTCTTTGCCTTAAGATTCCCTTTCCATTCTATAAAGATTCCCTGAGCTCTCTTTGAATAGATTCAGGTAATGACTGAAAACGCCTGGTTGCTTGTTCAAGCAGCCTGTCAAAACTAAATAATTTTAGCATAACTGTAATTTTAGATTATAATGTCGGAGTCTATTCTATGTTGGGATGAATTGCGCAAGGCTATTTCTGGAGATAAATTGGCGTAGCAATATAGACAGCCATGTGGACAGGTATTGTACTGACCGATATCTTTTGCCAGAAAGCATCCACATAATTTACGCTGACCTGTATCTTTATTTCTTTTTGTTGAAAGTGCGTAATGGTTTTCATCCAATTCTATTGCCCCTTGAGGAATAATATTGGTCTCATCAAATATGTTGCTGATCCGATTTTCCACTTTCATACCGATATGCTCCATCAGTTTCGCATCACGCCAAGCAATTTTTGCGATGCGTTCCTGATCGATACATCTATTGTGCCAGATATTTAATTCTTCCAGACTGATTCTTTCGGCACAAGTCTTCAAATTAAAACTCCAGCCCATACGATCGTTTAAGACATTAAGTCTTTCTGCAAAGTCAAGCATAAGTTCTTCTGTCCATTCCTTATAAAGGATGCCATATCGCATAAGATTGGAACTGACTTTTCTATATGAAGATATATCTGCGAAACTGAAAACCAAAGTATCTGTATAGCCATACAGCTGTTGTCCGAGATGATCAACCTTTAATAAAAGATCCTCTATTGAAATCTTATCAGTCAATATCATCGGATCAAAGCGCCATACCACACCGCTCTTGCCCAATATGCTACTCAACTTTCGAAAGGTTCTTATTCGTTCACTCAGAAGAGGTACATTTGGTTCCAGCCACTCCCTCTCATAATCATTGAGAGTGTATTGGAAATAACAGCTTATACCTTTTTCTTTAAGAATTGGGAGATATGGAATAAACGGTGCCGGATTCTTTGACCAAAATACAATAAAACGTACATTTCGAAAAGAAACATAATTGTCAGTTCCATTGAATGGATTGCGCCAACGACAATAACCCTTTGCAAGCCTATTGAAAAACCATTGGGTATAGAACGCAGGAATATCCGTTGCTCTACTCACAGACAAAATCGTCGGAGCCATAGCAACAACTTCTTGACCATCATCCGTCATTATTCTTATGGTTTTCTGCTTCATATCGCAAAGTTAATGCTTTTTAATAAAGAAAGCCCCTTATCCTGATCAAAAAAATTATTATATACTCACAAATGAGTGAAAAAGCAAGTATTTTGGTCAAACAAACTCCGAATTTTTGGATAAGTCCGGAAAATCCATATTCACTACCGACAATTTGAGAAATTGGATTTGTTTGTATTTGTTTGGCCAAAATACAAACAAAGCAATCGGACAAACAAATTTTCGTTGTTTATCCGATTGGTTGTTTTTTATTTAGGCGCGATGAAGCGATCAGTATTCTTCTTCATTGAAGAACAATTTTAATCCTTATTACTAATTATTTAACTAAATTCAAACGTAATTTAGCCAAACAAACCAGACCATTTAAGACGGTCTGAGACGATTGGCCAAAAAAACGTCATTTTTATTAGCCAAACAATGGCCAAACAACCACGCACATTCTTTTATTCTGTCGGAAACACATATAAACACTATGTATTTAATAACCACAAATTATCTTAAATTTACACTATCATCGTATGGTGTTAGTATAATTGCAACATAAACGAACTGTACAACTTTAATAGATCAAAAAATTGCAATATCAAATAAAAAAATACATCTTGATTTTGCAAAGATTGCTTCTTTAAGATTTTTTTTTTAAATTTGCAGTTGTAAAAATTTCGTATTATGGCAACTATAACACAACTGCTGGAAGAACAAATCATGAAAAGAATGGTATCCGATAATCCATGGTGGACATCGGACAGTATTCCAGAATATTACTCTTGTATGCCACACCGAGCATATTTAGAAGATTTTTATAATGAAGTTTCTGATATGCAAATGCGGCGTGCTGTGATTCTTATGGGACCTAGGCGTGTCGGAAAAACTGTAATGATATTCCATAGTATAGAAAAGTTGTTGAAGAGTGGAATTAATGGCAAAAAGATAATATACATCTCCATTGATACGCCTATCTATAATAATCTTTCCTTGGAAAATCTTTTTCTTTATGCACGAATGGCGTTAAAAAGAGAAGATGAAACAGAAGGATTTTATATTTTTTTTGATGAAATTCAATATCTCAAAGATTGGGAAGTACATTTAAAATCACTTGTTGATACGTACAAGAGAGATAAATTTATTGGCTCTGGTTCTGCGGCTGCTGCATTAAAAATGAAAAGCAATGAAAGCGGCGCTGGAAGGTTTACAGACTTTATGTTGCCACCCTTAACTTTTAAAGAATATCTCAATTTCAACAAGAGAGAATCTTTGATTGTCCAAACAAAAGGAAATATCACTCCAATAAGCACAATTGACATCGATACCCTTAATAGTCTGTTTATTGATTATATAAATTATGGTGGCTATCCAGAAGTAGTCTTTTCAGAAAAAATAAGGCAAAATCCAGGACAATATATTAAAAACGATATTATTGATAAGGTTTTATTAAGAGATTTACCTAGCTTATATGGTATTTCTGATATTCAGGAATTGAATCGTCTATTCGTTCACATTGCCTTTCGTTCTGGTAACGAATTCTCATATGAAAATCTTTCCTCAGAATCTGGTATTAGAAAAGACACTATTCGTAAATATTTGGAATATTTGGAAGCGGCCTTTTTAATTAAAGTTGTAAATAAAATAGACCAGAATGCCAAACAACTTAAGAAAGTTATGTCGTTCAAGATTTATCTCACAAATCCATCTTTACGATGCGCATTGTTTTCACCTGTAGGACACAACGATGACATGCTGGGTAGTATGGTAGAAACTGTTATCTTCTCCCAATGGATACAGGGAGGGAAATCAGATTTCTATTATGCAAACTGGACAAAAGGAAGAGAAAAAGGAGAGGTTGATCTCGTGTGGCTTAGTCCTGTCACCCAAAAGGCATATTCAGTTGCAGAAGTTAAGTGGACTGACAGATTTGCAAAAAATCCTACGGAACTGAAATCTTTGCTAAAATTCGTAAATGCAAATCCAGGTCTACGAAAAATTATAGTAACTACTAAAACAGAAACTGGCATCTATCACCTTGATGCAGGAGAAGATATTTTATTCGTTCCTTCTGCTTTATATTCTCTTTGGATCGTTGACTATCTCTTCAACCACAAACATATTGAGATGTAAAAACAAACATATTTTTTTTGCTTGTTTTTACATTTGAAGTCATTTGATTTATAATCAAGTCAATACAATGTAAAAATAAGATAATATTTAAATTGATGTCTAATTTTATGACTGATTTACTTAACTATTCTTTTTATGAACAATAAAAAGTTTTTATGTCATACAAATTTGCATCATTATTTATAATTTTGTTTTTGAATATAATATATTAACCTTTGGCAGTTATGAAGGTATTCACTAATCTCAATGAATTGATCAAGCGCCTCAATGCGGAGCGAAAGCTCTTGCATGCCCTTTTTCAGGCAAGATTGAGGTTTGACTTCAGCTATGATGAGGCTTTGGAATTTGTAGAGAATGAGAAAAACCTTCGTCTCTTAATCGATTATGGCGTAATCAGGCAAGAGGGTGATCTTATTGAATTGGAGGAGACCTATCAGCATTTTTTTGAAGAAGTGCTCCGGCTTAATGAGGATATCACAAGCTCTACGGTTGAGGAAAACCTCCAGACTCTCAAAGACAACATCGATTTCTATCTCAAGGAGCGAAATCATCCGGATGCTCAAGGAAAGTATGTCCGCAAGATAATGCGATCCCTACGCAATATCTCTACACAAGCTTCTACCAAGACCATAGAGTTAAAGAGAGTGATCAATGACACTTTCCGTCAAGAACGTAACTACGAAATAAAACGTACGAAACTGGAGAATTATCTCGCTACTCTCGAGAGCATATCATCTCTTATACTACAGACCGAACGATTTCTCGAGGAAAAAAGAGAGACTATGGAAGTCCTGACCACACACGATCGCATTACACGTCTGATACTTGATGTCAAAATACAATTCAAAGACGTATTCCACTCTATCATTGAATTGGAACGCACCATCCGTGATTATCTCAATCAAATCGATGCACATAACCGTCTGGCGAAGCATATCCGTAAACTCAAATACCTTAAGGATCAACTGACGTGGGAAAGAACTACAAATGTCCGAGAAATACTTGACAAGTGCAGTAACGTTGCTCTTGAGACCACCACTTATTATACCACCAAGGTATCTCTTTCATTCCTTCGCAATACAGATGAAGCTATCGATATTATTGATGATGCAAGAAAGACCATCTCCCGTTTAAGATCGCTGAAGAATACACCTGCAATTCCACTTAAGGAAAGTGAATTGAATGCTGAATGTATTATCGAGGATTTCGTTGACACAGATGCGGTAGCCAACGCATTTTTCGCATCGTCACAAGATCTCTACACATTTGTGATAAACTATCCGTATGCCCAACCACAACAAAGAGAACAAAAAGTGGAATATTACCTTGAGATCGTACAGAATCATTACCATAAGCTTCTCATCACCGCCGATTGGCGTCAGGATGGAAATGTGGAATATCCTCTAATCTACAATCTACAATGAAATACGAACAGCAAGTTTTTGAACGCCTTAGCAAAGGAGGATTCATTTCTGCCGACAGCATAGATGATACCACTCGCCGTTTATTTCTCGATATAGATGATTGCCGGGAGGAATATGCCGATTATTTTGCCCGTATCGGATTTATTCTTGAGGAAGGCAACCAATATTACTATTTCTCCCGGAAAGAATCTAAAAGTTCGATAGCCGAAAAACTAAAGAAATTTGGTCATTGGGTAGACGTGCTTGATTTTCTCAAAGCATGGGAACCTTCCTTTGGCCCGGGATTTTCATTTATGACCGCAGATTTGATTGTGAAAATTGATTCCGACATAGAATTGCGCGACAAAGCATCTACTCTATATGACAATAAAGCGCGTCATGATGAAATCGCGGAGCGTCTTGTGGAAGAGCAGTTGCGTCAAGGCTTTATTGAAATCATCGATGATGTGGCAAGCCGGTATAAAGTCACGGCAGCATATAGATATCTTGAAGACATGGTAAACCTAATTGCATTTAACGACGACGATGAGATCACTGACTAAAATAGTATTTATCAACAGCGCCCATATCCGTTATGGGGAAGTAGCTCTGGATGGGAATGTCCATTTCACAGGTACACAGGGGGTAGGAAAGACAACTCTGCTACGTGCTCTCCTTTTCTTCTACAATGCAAAGAAAGATAAGTTGGGCATACGCAACCAGGGGCAGCGTTCATTTGACGACTACTATGTGCCTACACCATCATCTTACATCATCTACGAAGTATCTCGTGGCGATGACCAACCTCCTTTCTGCGTGATTCTTTTTCGCCGTCATAATAAGGCTGCTTTTCGATTTGTGGATGCTGCATACGACAGAAGCTGGATTATAGATGACCTTGGAGTGGTAGCTACAGATCCAGTGACTGTAAGACAACGTATACAGAATCAAGGCATTGACTTAAGTGGTATTATAGATCGCTACAGTCAGTATCTCGATATCCTTTACGGCAACCGAGGCGCAAGGATGTCGAAAGATTTGCTGAAGTATTATCTGCTCAAGAGCCAGCAGTATCAAAATATCCCGCGTATCATCCAAAATGTGTTTCTAAATGAACGTGTAGATGCAGGATTTATCAAAAATACTATCATCAGCAGTATCACAGGCGACGACGAAGAGACTGCCGTCGACCTCAATTTCTTCCGCAGCAAACTGGTCAATTTCAGTGATGAACTCAAGGATATTTCGCTATGGTCTCATAAGGATAAGCATGGGATTATTGTAACCCGTCGGGATGCTGACAAGATTATTGAGATTGCCCATAAAATTTCTTCCGGAGAAATCTCAGTGCAGGAGCAATGTGGGATGCTTATCTACGCAAGGAATAAAGCAGAACGGGACATACCGGTGCTGACAAGCAAGATTCAGAAAAAGAAGGAAACTATAGAGGAATTAACCCGGAAGATTAGATCAACGGAGGTCAATTATACAGAAGCACATGAAAGGATCAACAGAGAAATCGCAGTGCTTGACAGAGACCTGAAAAAGGCTGCCGATCTGAAGAAAAAATATCAGAGAATTGGGATTACAGCAATGATAGTCCGTGTGGAGTCGTTGCCGTCGTTGCGGCTTGCTCTGCAACAAAAACAAGGACAACTTGCGCATCTGAACGCTGAATACCTGACAATTGCGCAAAAGTATAAGTCTCTTCGAGATCGATTGGATCTCGACTTTCAGCGATACAGACAGAAGAGAACTGAAGAGAGCAACCGGGCTAAACAGGAATTTATCGACCAGAAACTTGCTCGACTTGAACATAGCAATAAACTCCAAGAGGAAATCAACGATAAGTTCAGAACGCAGAAAGAGGGAATTGAAGTGAAGTTGACGGAGTGCCGAGAACTACGGCATGGGCAGGAATTGCTGCGTCTGGAAGCCTCGAAATCATCACCTCTAAAGGAGGATTTGGAGTCTTGCAGAAATAATCTAAATAAATTAGAGAAGGATGATATTTCCCTCAAAGAGGAAAAATTGCATAAAGAAAATCAACTGGAGTCAATAAAAAACCAGTTGGCGATGGAATGTCAACGACTTGAAAGTGAGTATGCAGCCCAGATTGCGGCTCTGGAGAATAAGATCAGTGGAGTTGCTGATAAATTGAATTCAGAACGTAAGCTGCTTGAAAAATCGCAAGGTTCTTTTTGCGAATGGCTCGACCGCAATGTGGAGGATTGGGCTTCTTCAATCGGCAAGATTGCTGATGAAAAGGATGTGCTCTATAGCCAGAATCTTAATCCTGTCATGACATCTGAAAACTTTGGCACCATTTTTGGCGTCAGAATTGATCTTGATGAGATAGAGAAAGAAGTGCGGACTCCCGCGATGATCGAGGAGTATGTCAAGGCTCTGGAAGAAGAGGTAAAGTCTATTGCAAATGAAATCAACCGACTAAGGGAAGAGAAGGAAAATCGTATCTCTGAGAATGGAAAGAAAAAACTTTCTGCAATTAAGTCATTGCAAGCTGAGATAGATGCCATTGCGCAAAAGATGCAGATTTGCCGCCAGCAGTCGCGTAAAGAGAGATTGCGATTGGCTGAAATCGAAAGTGACGAAAAAGCTAAGCTGAAAGAGATAGATGCCGGGTATGAGACAAAGATTCAAGATCTAACGATAGAAATAGAATCTTATGGAGCCGAACGTAAGAAAATTGACGACCGCTGCAAGAGGGAATTGAAGGCTATCTCAAAAGCGGCAAAGGATGAGGATAAAAAAGATAAAGATCTTCTTGATATTCAGGTGAAATCAATTGAAGACAATATCAACCAATTCAAAATTGAGACTGATACTAAAATCCGTCAGTTTGAAAAAGATGAATTGGCTGAACTGGCCGATGCAGGGGCGGATACCAGAATGATTGAGAGGATAAAGAAGGAGATCGCTGAGACCGAAGAGACAATCCGCATGATTGATAAAGAGCAGGAAAAGGTGACGGAATATAGATATGATTGCAAGAACTTGCTCGACCATGTGCCACAATTTCTGACCGACAAAAAGAAACTCGAAGATAAGGATGCTTCGCTCAAGCAGACTTACGATGACCGTCGACAGAGACAAGAAGCGAAACGAAAGGAAGAATCAATAGCGTTGGCTGAACTTCAAGGTGGCTTGGATAAGGCAACAGAGGCTATAAAACGGGCAGATGACTTTATTGCATCTGATTCTTGCCCCACGGAATTGAAAGAAAGCCACCAGATTCCATCTGATTTGGATTGCATAACTCTTGTAGAGTCAATAAAGGATCAGACTCGGGAAATATATCGACATACCGACTCACTCAAAACTTCAGTCAATGATTTCCGTCGTCGTTTCTCGCAATGCAACACATTCAAATTCCCTACGGAATTTGAGACCACCGCTGATTATCGTAAGTATGCTGATAGTCTTGAGGATTTTGTAGTCAACGATAAGATAAATGAATTCCAACAGATGACCAGCAATATCTATCGGGATATTTTGTCGCGAGCAGCTTCTGATTTCAATATCCTGTTGGGTAAGGAATCCGAAATACAGAAGATTGTCAGGGAAATAAACTATGACTTCTCCCGCAAGACGTTTGCAGGGGTCATACGGAGTATTGACCTGAAACTCGAGCGGAGCACAATGCCGATTATTACACAACTGCAGAATATCACAGATTTCTGGAATGCTCATCAGTATGACATCGGTGAACTTAACCTTTTCTCAGGCGAAGAGCATGAGGATATAACTCGAGATTCAATAAAATATCTGAAGTCGTTGACCGAAGCACTGACACATGCTCCCGAACTCAGCAAACTTCCTCTTGAACAGACTTTCTCTCTCAAATTCAAGATTGAAGAGAATGATAATTCAACCGGCTGGACTGAAAATATCAAGGCTGTAGGTTCTGAAGGCACTGACACATTGGTAAAGGCAATTATGAATATCCTTTTGATAAGCGTTTTCAAAAAACGTGCCGGGCAAGCAGGAGACTTCCGTCTTCATTGCATGATGGATGAGATCGGACGGTTGGCGGATGAGAATATTCAGGGCATTTTGAATTTCGCCAACGAGCGTGATATTTACATTGTCAACTCTTCTCCGAAATCTCATCGTCCTCTATCTTATCGCCGTCTCTATCTTCTTTCAAAGGATAAGGAGGCAAACACCATTGTGCAACCTATTCTCTCGACTCGCGAAGCTGAACTTTTATGAGACTTACATTACGACTGATTGAAAATCTACAACGGCTTTTGCGAGGAGAGTCCGTTCCTTACTCTGCCCTTCCGAAGTCTTTTGTTGAGGCTCTTGTAGGGGAGAGTATACTGTCAGTGGCATACCATAAGACTAAACGGCAATTGATTGCATCTAATTCAGAGGCACTTGTAGGAGCTCTAGCACAATATAATGAGGCTCTTAAGGATCTGGATGCGGCTGCGAAATTGCTGACAGAAGACAATTCTCGCTCCGCTCAAGCTGCGTTGTCGGGAAATTCAAAAACGAGCAGTAAGCGAACAACTCCGGGATTTCTTGTGAATAGTTACAGCGCTATCAAATGTAAACTTGGCGGAAAATCCTTTTTTATCGAACCGGTAAAGGGAAGTGCTGTATACATAGCCGATTGGCAATCGTTTGTCCTCCCAACATCTACACTAATAATTGGGATAGAGAATACTGAAAACTTCCTTAGGATAAGAGAACAGAGAAAACTCTTCGATGACTGCCTTCAACAAAAAGAAACTGAAATTCTGTTCGTATCAAGATATGTCTTTTCCTCCGACTTGATGAATTGGTTGGCTATTCAGCCCAACCGATATGTTCATTTTGGAGATTTTGATTTAGCAGGTATCGACATATTCATTAATCAGTTCAAGCCACATGTAGGGGAAAGGGGCTCCTTTCTGATTCCCCCAGATATAGAAAGCCGACTGAAGAACGGCTCAAGGATGCGCTATGACGATCACTACCAAAAATACTCGAATATAACTACTTCTGACGATGCCCTCAACCACCTTATCTCCCTTATTCACAAGTACCGTCGTACCTACGACCAAGAAGGTTATATAATATATAATAATCCATAACTTAGGTATACTCACAAAGGTATGAAAAGACTTTGAATTTTGGCCAAACAAACTCCAAATCTGGAGATATGCTTGGAAAAGGGATATTGATTATCAATGGCTTAAAAAATCGGAATTTGTTTGTATATTTGGCCAATTATACAAACAAATCAATCGGACTAACAAATTATTGTTGTTTATCCGATTGATTGTTTTTTATTTAGGCGCGATGAAGCGATTAATATGGTTGAAACCGTAAGAATGGTGTACGCCCTACATCCTTCAGCAGACATCGCACGCGATGTCCCTACGTTTATATCTGTAGATCAAACACATAGTAGGGGAGTGGCGTGCTACGTCTGCAATAAATTAAGATACGATGCACCGGAAATTCGGCTTGTGCCATTAATATTCTTCTTCGTTGAAGAGATATTTAATTATTGAATATCAATCACTTAATAACCACAGAA